>NZ_RZTB01000024.1:0-26511 GCF_003997735.1 Mesorhizobium sp. M7A.F.Ca.MR.148.00.0.0
GGCAATCGTCGGCGCGCTCGGTCAGCTGCAGCAGCACGCGGCGGTGGTCGTCCTTATCCTGATCCCTTGTAACCAGCCCAGCTTCGCCGAGGCGGTTGACCAGTTCGACGGCGCTGTGGTGGCGGATGCGCAGGCGCTCGGCGAGATCGCCAACCGTCACCGGGCCACCGCCGGGGAATCCCTTGATCGCCAGCAGCGCCTGATGCTGGCGCGGGGTCAGGCCGGCGTCTTCCGCCTGGACCTGGCTGAATTCGAGGAAGCGGCGGATCAGATAGCGAAACTCCGACAGTCGCTGGTAATCGGCCTGGCTGATGGCGGGGCGTGGTTTTTGTGGCTGCGACATATCAGACATGTGTTCGTTTTCCGGCGAAAGCTCAAACGGATTTCGGGCGAAACCGACTTGAATATTTATATCGTGTTACGATACATAGCCGCCGACAAGCCCGGCTGGCCGCTTCGACCGTGCCGCATATCCACATTCGGCCCGCCGCCAGGAAGCAAAGCCCGCCATGAAGACCCCTCACTCGAACCCGGAGCATCTGCGTGATTTCACCACGGACGCCAGGGTGCTGCTCGTCGCGGCCATTGCCGTGGTGGTGGCGACAGCCGGACTGGTTGCCGGCATCGCGCTTTTGAAGCTGATCCGGCTGGCCACCAACATCGCCTATTTCGGCCAGTTCTCGCTTGCCGACCTGAAACTCCAGGACACGCCGCTTGGGCTCGCCGCCGTCATCGTTCCGGTGATCGGCGCGCTGATCATCGGCCTGATGGCGCGCTTCGGCAGCGAGAAGATCCGCGGCCATGGCATTCCCGAGGCCATCGAGGCGATCCTGCTCGGGCGTTCCAGACTCGACGCCAAGGTGGCGATCCTGAAGCCGCTGTCGTCGGCGATCTCGATCGCCTCCGGCGGACCGTTCGGCGCCGAAGGGCCGATCATCATGACAGGCGGTGCGATCGGCTCGCTGATCGCGCAAATGCTGCCGGTCAGCGACAACGAGCGCAAGACGCTGTTGGTGGCTGGTGCGGCAGCAGGCATGACCACGGTGTTCGGAACCCCGATCGCAGCCATCATGCTGGCGGTCGAACTGCTGCTTTTCGAGTGGACCCCGCGCAGCTTCATCCCGGTGGCGGTCGCGGCTGTTATCGCCGAGGTGGAGCGCACCATGCTGCATCTGCCCGGGCCGATCTTTCCGTTTCAGGGCGGCATGGAGGTGTCCTTTGTCGGCCTTGCCGGCTGGGTGGCGATCGGCGTTTGTGCAGGACTTTTGTCGGGACTGCTGACGCAGATGGTCTATGCCTGCGAGGACGGTTTTCAGAAGCTGCCGATCCACTGGATGTGGTGGCCGATGATCGGCGGCCTGGTGGTCGGCATAGGCGGGCTGATCGAACCGCACGCGCTCGGTGTCGGCTATGACAACATCACTGACATGCTGGACGGCCGCACCGTCGCGACCGCGGCCCTTCTGCTGCTGGTGGTCAAGGCGATCATCTGGTCGGTAGCGCTCGGCTCGGGAACGTCGGGAGGTGTGCTGGCGCCGCTGTTGATCATGGGTGGGGCCATGGGCGCTGTGCTCGCCGGCGTTCTGCCTGCCGCGGATCCCGGTTTCTGGGCGCTGCTGGCGATGGCCGCCACGATGGGCGGCACGATGCGTGCGCCGCTGACCGCCACGTTCTTCGCCGTCGAACTGACCGGCAACACACATATGCTGGTGCCGCTGATTGCTGCCTGCGCCGCGGCGCACGCCGTCACCGTGCTTCTGATGAAGCGGTCGATCCTGACCGAAAAGATCGCCAGAAGGGGACATCATCTGGTTCGCGAATACCGCGTCGACCCTTTCGCCCTGACCAGGGTGCGCGAGGTGATGACCCCACAGGTCGAAAGCGTGCCGGCGACGATGACGCTGCATGGCGCTGCGGCATTCCTGACAGCGCCGGAAACACGGCATCCGAGTTTCCCGGTGGTCGATGAGCACGGCCATGTGCTGGGCCTCATCGATCCGCCGGCGATATTGCGCTGGAGACGCGCCGGCACGCACCGCACCACCACGCTTGGCGAACTGCTGGCCGGCAGCAAGGTGATGCTGGCCTATCCGGACGAATATCTCGAAGGCCTCTCCGACAAGCTGCTGACGGCCAACGTCTCTCATCTGCCCGTCGTCACTCGCGAAGGCTCCTTGCTGGTCGGCTATGTCGGCTGGAAGGATTTGATGCGCGTGCGGTCCAGGAAACAGGCCGAGGAGCGCGAACGTTCGACCTTGCTTGGCTTCGGCACCAGACGCAGGAAGAAGGACGCGGCGGTCGAGGGCCTCTAGAAATCCGTTCCGCGCTTCGCCCACTCCAGGACATGGAGCCTCAACGCAGAGGACAGGTTGGTGTCGCGGGGCCTTGTCTCGTCGACTTCGGCGACAAGCGCGGCAAGCGTCAGCTTTCTGGTCGCCGCGATCGCGACGAGGTCGTCATAGAAGGGTTTTTCGAGCGAGTAGCTGGTGCGGTGGCCGCGAATGGTCACCGAACGCTTTTCGACCGGGCTCATAGGTGGTCAGGGTCGCCGGGCTTTTCACGACGATGCCCGGCAACGAATTTTTCGCTCTTGTCGGCAGCGATGCGGTCGCGTTCTTTTTCGGCCTTGGAGCGGCCGTGCAGCGCGCGATTTTGTTCGGCGGCGCGCAGCTCTTCGTCCCGCGCCTTTTGCTTGCGGGCCTGGCGGAGATTGACGATTTCGGCCACGGCGTAAGTCGCCGCCCTATTTCTTGCGGAAGGCGTCGAGCGAGACCACTTCGGCGCCCTTGGTGGCGGCGTCCGCGGCCGCGGGCTTCTTCTCCGCCTCGGCGGCGGCCTTCTTCTCGGCCTTCGGCTTTTTCTCGGAGACGATGGTCAGCGGCTCCGGAGTTGGCGCAGCCGGTTCCTCGGCTGCCGGGCCATCCGTCTTGACGTCGAATTCGAGTTCGAAATTGACCGAGGGATCATAGAAGCCGCGCACGGCCGAGAACGGGATTTCGAGTTTTTCCGGAACATCGGAGAAGGACAGGCCAACCTCGAAGCCGGTATCGGTCACCTTCAGGTCCCAATACTGGAACTGGATGACGATGGTCATCTGCTCGGGATAGCGCTCGCGCAGCCGCGAAGACACGCGTACGCCCGGCGCGCCGGTCAGGAAGGTGATGAAGAAGTGGTGGTTGCCGGGGAGGCCGGTGCGCGCGACTTCGGCCAGGACCTTGCGCATGACGCCGCGCAACGCCTCCTGGGCCAGAATGTCGTAGCGGATGTGGTCGTCGGCCATGTGGCGGTCGGGTTCCGTTGAATCGTCCGCATAGCTGTAATCAAGCTTGAGGGCGGCGTAAACCGCATATAGATCACCCTCGCGCGGAAGCGAAGACTATTGCCAGCGATTTGATCGCTCAGGCGCTGGTGAGCGCGCTTTGCTTTTCGGACGAGGCCGCGGACCGGCGCTTGCCGAAGGCGCGCAGGAAGGTGCGCACGCCATTGGTCGCGGATTGCAGCACCTCGTCCTCGCGCGGCGAGCCGCCAAGCAAGAAGGTGGTCTGCAGTTCGGCATTGACGAGGCCAAGGAACTGGCGTGCCGCCACGTCGGGATCCTCGATCGTGAGATGGCCGCCATAGGCGAGGCGGGCGAAGCGGGCGGCGATTGCTGGCCATGTCCTGCCCGGACCCTGTTCGCGCCATTCGGCAAACAGTTCGGGATAGCGCTCGCCTTCGGTCTGGATCAGCTTGCGCAGGAATTTTCCGTCGCGGTTGCAGATGCAGTTCTGGTTCAGGCGCACGGCAAAGCCGATCAGGTCGGCTTCGAGATCCCCCGGCTGGTCGGGGAAGGTGGCAATGGTGGCGAAGATGCCGGCATTGCAGCGTTCGGTGAGGTCGCGGACCACAGCGACGAACAGTCTCTCCTTGTCGCCATGATGGTTGTAGATGGTCTGACGCGAGACGCCGGCTTCGGCGGCGATCAGGTCGATGTTGGCGCCGGCGAAACCTTCGCGGCAAAACACGGTGGCGGCGGAGTCGACGATCGAGAGGCGCTTGGCCTCATGGCCGCGTGGCGGGAAAATGTCAGGAGAAACGTGCAGCTTCATAAAAAACTATATAGAGGTGATTGACGATTTAGACAAGAGTGTCTAAATTTGTGGACACAAGATAAAGGGATTTTGCGTGAGAGAGACGAATGGAATTCGCTCTTGAGGTGTCGGAATCTCACGGGATGGAACGTCCTAGGTTAGACGTCGCCTGCGGCGGCAACCAGATTTGAAAGAAGCCTTTATCATGAGTCCCAAATTCCTCCGCATCGCGGTCGTGCTCGGCTTGTTGTCCGCCATCGGCCCGTTCGCTATCGACATGTATCTACCCGCGCTGCCGTCGATCGGCGCGGATCTGCATGCCAGCACCGCTGCCGTGCAGATGAGCCTGTTGATCTTCTTCCTGTCGATGGGTTTTGGCCAGATCGTCGTCGGGCCGATCTCCGACATGGTCGGCCGCAAGCTGCCGCTTTATGGCGGCCTTGCGCTGTTCATGGTTGGCGGCATCGGTTCGGCAATGGCGCCGACCATCGAATGGCTGATCGCTTTCCGTTTCCTGCAAGGGCTTGGCGCCAGCGCCGGCATGGCCGTTCCGCGCGCCATTGTGCGCGACCTGCACACCGGCAATGAGGCCGCCAAGCTGATGTCCTTGCTGATGCTGGTGTTCTCGGTGTCGCCTATCCTGGCGCCGCTGACCGGCAGCGTGATCATCGAGAGTTTCGGCTGGCGCGCCGTGTTCTGGACGGTGACGGGCGCGGCCGCCCTTGCCACGGTGCTGCTCGCAACCTCGCTCAAGGAGACGCGGCCGGCTGAAGAACGCGTCGGTTCCTCCTTCGGAACCGCGCTTGCCGGCTATCGCTTCCTGATGGGCGACCGCAATTTCCTTGGCCTGGTGGCGATCGCCGGCTTCGGCATTGCGAGCTTCTTCGTCTATCTGTCGAGCTCGTCCTTCATTCTGATCGACCATTACGGGCTGTCGCCTTCGGTCTACAGCGTGTTCTTCTCGATCAATGCGGTGGCTTTCATCGGCATGTCGCAGCTGACCGGGCTGCTGGCCGAGCGTTTTGGGCTGCGCCGCGTGGTGCGTGTCGCGGTGACCGGCTATGCCTCGACGATGGTGGTGCTGTTGGCGATCATGGCGACGGGCGTCGACCGGCTCGACGTGATGGCGGCGCTGCTGTTCGTCGGCTACGGCTTCCTTGGCCTGGTCATTCCGACCACCTCGGTGCTGGCCATGGAAGAGCATGGCGAGATCGCCGGCACGGCGTCGGCGCTGATGGGCACGCTGCATTTCGCCATCGGCGCACTCGCGATGGGTGTTGCCGGCGTGTTCTTCGACGGCACGCCGCTGCCGATGGTGGCCGGCATCACGCTGTGCGCGGTGATTTCGTTCACGCTGGCCAAGGTCACGCTCGGCCGCTCGCGCGAGGCCGTCGAGGCGCCGGCGGAATAAGCAACCAAACAAATGAAAAAGGCCGGGTTCATCCCGGCCTTTTTCACGCCAATCCTGTCTCGGCCAGCACGAAGCGCAGCCGCGCCTCGACAGATGCCAGCGGCAACGGAATCATCTCATAGCCCAGTTCCGTGTAGACGCCGACCAGCGCATGGTGGGTGCGCTCGGCCTCGTCGAGCGTCTGCTTGCGCTCTTCATCCTGCGCGAAGATCTCCGGCCATAGCGGGGCGACGAAGACGCGCTGATGGTAGCGGAAGCGCTCGGCGGCAGCGTTGGCGTGTTCGGGTACCGGCAGGCCGCTCAGCCTGAGATAGCCGAGCGTGTCCGGAACGGCACGATCAAAGAAAACAGGACGCCCGGTCTGTTCTTGCGCGATTTGATACGAGCGCATCTCCCATGACAGCATCAACTCCGCAAACAGCGCGCGATCGCGCCAGGGCAAAGCGGGTCCGCCTATATCGGACTGGTGGCGGATGATGCCGCGGCCGGCTTCGATCGAGGTGGCAAAGCCTGCCCGGCGCAGGGCTTCGATCAGGGTGGTCTTGCCGGAGCCGGGACCGCCGGTCAGCACGAAGAATCGATCGGAATCGTTTTGCATCTTTTGTCCGTGGAGAGGTGGCACGCGGCAGGGCGGCTTCGCGGCCGAGGGCGTGCGAAGTTGGCCGGCGGGAGCTGCCGTTGTGCGTAACGCATGTTGAGGAGGAGGGGAGAAGTGGAGGTTTCTGTTGCCAGGTACCTCCGAACCCCGCCTAGAAGTGCGAACCTCTAGGGCTTGATTTGAAGCTATCGCACCGCTTACGCGGCGAGACGTGCTTCCGCATAGTTGTCATTTGCAACTACAGGTTTAGCCCGATGACGGTGGTACCATGCCGGGCAAAAGTACGATCTTTACACCTTCGTCGATCCTATTTCGCCCCCAGCAAAAACCGCTCTGTCATCAGCAGCAGCTTTTGGTGGAGGCGCCGGGTACCGCCCCCGGGTCCGAACGGCTTATTTCATCGCCCATTTATCGCCATAGTCGGTCAAGCCGACAGACTGAATATAGGGGGCCATCGCAAGAAATGGAAGGCCGCGATGGCACTTTGTCCCCCTGACAAAACCGCAAGTCCAAAGGGTTGACTTGGACGCGGTCTCAACCGAAGCTTTGCCCCGGTGAGGAGTTACCGACCTAGCGCACATGTTGCAGCAGCGCGCCACAGCCCTCATCGATCGGATCCGTGGCGCCGACGAGGGGAATTTCGATGGCCGACTATCTTGCAGACGTGAAGAAATACGATGCCGGCGCCAGTGCTGATGCGGTTGAAAAGATCGTCAAGCACCTGGGCATCGCGCTCAGGAACCGCGATTCTTCGCTGGTGTCCTGCACCGACCCGAAGGAACTCGGGCGTGTCAGAGACAACTGGGTCGCTAAGAAGCTCGGCATCAGCGATGCAGCGAAGGCCGATGCATCCATCGAGAAGACTTGCAAGGCAATGGCTGCCGACAACACCAAGAGCCGTGTGACTTTCTACTACCTCGTCGCGAAGGACCTGGGCAAGCTCGGCTCCCTCTGACGACCGCGCTTCAATTCGCAGGGCTGGCGCGGTCCATGTGCCAGTCCTGATGTGTTGGGGACTGGCTGGCTTCGGGCATGGCTTGCGCTGCTTTGTGGTGTTCGACCGCCCGTCTGTAAGTTATGCTGGCTGGACAACCGAATCGAGCCGGAACCGATGCGCCAGTATCTCGACCTCTTGCAGCACGTGCTGGACAACGGCGCCGATCGCGGCGACCGCACCGGCACGGGAACGCGCTCCGTCTTCGGCTACCAGATGCGTTTCGACCTGGCGCGCGGCTTTCCGGTCACCACCACCAAGAAGCTGCATCTCAAGTCGATCATCCATGAGCTTTTGTGGTTCCTGGCCGGCGACACCAACATCAAATACCTCACCGATAACGGCGTTTCGATCTGGGACGAATGGGCCGACGAGAATGGCGATCTCGGCCCGGTCTACGGCAAGCAATGGCGCTCCTGGCCGGATGGCCATGGCGGCTCGATCGACCAGATCGCGAATCTTCTCAAGGAGATACGCAAAAACCCTCAATCGCGGCGGCTGATTGTTTCGGCATGGAATCCGGCCGAAGTGGAAGCGATGGCGCTGCCGCCCTGCCACTGCCTGTTCCAATTCTATGTTTCGGAAGGGCGGCTTTCCTGCCAACTCTACCAGCGTTCCGCCGATATCTTCCTTGGCGTGCCGTTCAACATCGCGTCCTATGCCCTGCTGACCTTGATGGTGGCGCAGGTCACCGGGCTGAAACCCGGCGATTTCGTCCACACGTTCGGTGATGCGCATCTCTATTCGAACCATTTCGAGCAAGCACGCGAACAACTGCGGCGCACGCCAAAGGCGCTGCCGACGATGTGGATCAATCCGGAGGTGAAGGATCTGTTCGCCTTCCGCTTCGAGGATTTCCGGCTGGAAAACTACGTCGCCGATGCGTCGATCAAGGCGCCGATCGCGGTCTAAGGCCGCAAATTTCAGTCGATGCCGACCATCACGTCCGAGGCCTTGACCACGGCATAGGCCTGCTTGCCCTTTTCGAGCTTGAGATCGGCGACGGCCTCGTTGGTGATCGAGGCGGTGACGATGGCGCCGCCACCGATGTCGATCCTGACATGCGAGGTGGTGGCTCCCTTCCAAGGTTTCTTTGCCGGTCCTACCGAACAATCGGTGTCGTACAGACGCTTTCAGGAGGCGCCAGACCTTCCCTTGTTATATTCATGCGGATATATCGGTTGGGAGGCTTCGGGCCGACCGGAATTCAATCAGGGAGAGTTTTCCATGACGCGCATAGGCTTTGGATCGAGGGCGATCACCATTGGCGGTTTGGCTGCGGCGCTGATGGCAGTCGTGCCGGCAGCGCATGCGGAAGACAAGGTGGTGGTGTTTGCCGCGGCCAGCCTCAAGGATGCGCTCGACGCCGTGAACAAGGCCTGCGAGGCCGATGTCGGCGAGGCGGCGACCGTCTCCTATGCCGCGAGCTCGGCGCTGGCCAAGCAGATCGAGGGCGGGGCGCCTGCCGACGTCTTCATCTCGGCCGACCTCGACTGGATGAAATATCTCTCCGACAAGAAGCTGACCAAGCCGGACACCGAAGTGAAGCTGCTCGGCAATCAGATCGTGCTGGTGGCGCCGAAGGACTCGGCGGTCGACACCAGGATCGAGAAGGGCTTCGACCTCGCCAAGCTGATCGGCGACGGCAAGCTCGCCATGGGCGATTTCAAGGCGGTGCCGGCCGGCAAATACGGCAAGGCCGCGCTTGAATCGCTCGGCGTCTGGTCCTCGGTCGAGGGCAAGGTGGCGCAGGCCGAAAACGTGCGCGCGGCGCTGAAGCTGGTTTCGACGGGCGAAGCCGCCCTTGGCATTGTCTATGCCACTGACGCGCATGCCGAAAAGGGCGTCAAGGTGGTCGGCACCTTCCCGGAGGATTCGCATCCGCCGATCATCTATCCGGTTGCCCAGACCGCCGATTCGAAGGACAAGGATACGCGGGCTTTCCTGAAATGCCTGCAGTCGGCCAAGGCGGCCGCGCTGTTCAAGGATCAGGGATTTACCGTACTCGCGCCGAGCAACTGAGTTCCAAGGGGCACAATGAACTGGCTGCTGGACCTCACTCCCGACGAATGGAATGCGGTTCGGCTGTCCATCAAGGTGGCAATGGTGGCGATGCTCGCCAGCCTGCCGCCGGGCATCTTGATCGCGCTGCTGCTTGCCCGGGGACAGTTCTGGGGCAAGACCGTTCTCAACGGGCTGGTGCATCTGCCGCTGATCCTGCCGCCCGTGGTGACCGGCTACCTGCTGCTGCTGACCTTCGGCCGGCGCGGCCCGGCCGGCGCCTTCCTGGCCGAGCATTTCGGCATTGTCTTCTCCTTCCGCTGGACAGGTGCGGCGCTGGCCTGCGGCGTCATGGGCTTTCCCCTGATGGTGCGGGCGATCCGGCTGTCGATCGAGGCGGTGGACCGCAAGATGGAAGCGGCGGCGGGAACGCTCGGCGCCAATCCGCTCTGGGTGTTCGCCACCATCACGCTGCCGCTGATCCTGCCCGGGCTGATCGCCGGCGCCATCCTGGCCTTCGCCAAGGCGATGGGCGAGTTCGGCGCCACTATCACCTTCGTCTCCAACATTCCCAATGAGACGCAGACATTGCCGTCGGCGATCTACACCTTCACGCAGGTGCCGGGTGGCGATGAAGGGGCACTCCGCCTGACGCTGATCTCGATCGTCATCTCCATGGCAGCACTCGTGGCTTCGGAGGTGCTGGCGCGGCGTGTCGGCCGGCGACTGGACATCGAATGAGCGTTCTCGTCGACATCAGTCATCGGCTGGGTGGTTTCGCCATCGACGCCCGCTTCGAAAGCGCCGGGCGGCTGACGGCGCTGTTCGGCGCGTCTGGGTCGGGCAAGACGACACTGATCAACATGATTGCCGGGCTGATCCGGCCCGACAGGGGACGCATCGAGGTCGACGGCCGTGTGCTGGTCGATACCGGTGCCGGCATTTTCGTGCCGAAGCACAAGCGCCGCATCGGCATGGTGTTCCAGGACGCACGGCTGTTTCCGCATTTGAGCGTTGCCGGCAATCTTCGCTACGGCCGCTGGTTCACGCCGCCGGCGGAGCGCTACGCCGATATCGATGCCGTCGTCTACCTGCTCGGCATCGGGCCGCTCATGAACAGGCGGCCGGCAAAGCTCTCGGTCGGCGAGAAACAGCGCGTGGCGATCGGCCGGGCATTGCTTGCCAGCCCCAGACTGCTGCTCATGGACGAACCGCTGGCCTCGCTCGACGAAGCGCGCAAGGCCGAAATCCTGCCCTATGTCGAAAGGCTGCGCGACGAGACGAAAATCCCGATCGTCTATGTCAGTCATTCGGTCGCCGAAGTGGCGAGGCTGGCCAGCGATGTGGTGATGCTGGCACAGGGCAATGTCGTTGCCAGCGGGCCGACCGAGGCGGTGATGCAAAGGCTCGACCTGTTGCCGGCGGAGGAGCGCGGCGAGGGCGGCGCCGTGCTGGACACCAGGGTGCTGCGTCACGACGAGACTTTCGGCATGACAGTGCTCGGCTCGGCCGCGGGCGAGCTCCGGGTGCCACAGCTGGCGATGAAGGCAGGTACGCCGGTGCGCATCCGTATTCGCGCCCGCGATGTGATGATCGCCACCGAAAAGCCGACGGGCCTCAGCGCGCTCAACATCCTGCCGGGGACCATTACCGCGATGAGCCCGGGCGAAGGGCCCGCGGTCGAGGTCGGTATCGACTGCAATGGCGCAACCGTGCTTGCCCGCATCACCGAACAGTCGCGGCAGGCGCTGAAGCTTCATCTTGGCGGCAAGGTTTTCGCGGTGATCAAGACGGTGAGCTTCGATCGGGCGAACACCGGCGCCGGCCTGCCCGCCGAGGCGGATGGATGATCCCGCTATGTCTTTTTGGAATAGCGGTTTCGCCAGGGAGCTTCTAGTATGGGGTTGGGTTGTGACCGCGGAGAGCAAAGATGCCGTCGCTGAGCTTGCGGATAAATCTCGATCCCGACGGGCGCGTCGGGCCGGGCAAGATCGAACTCCTGGAACAGATCGCCGCCTTCGGCTCCATCTCGGCCGCCGCGCGCGGCATGGAGATGTCCTATAAGCACGCCTGGGACCTGGTCGAGGACATGAACCGGGTGTTCGGCAAACCGCTGGTGGCGGCACAGACCGGTGGCCGCAAGGGCGGCGGCGCGCAACTGACGGCCGTGGGGTTGGCAGTGGTCAGCCGCTTCCGCGCCATCGAGCGTGCGGCTGCCTCGGCGGCGGCGACGCATATGGAGGCACTGCAGGCGGAGATTGATGCGGGGTGAGGGCAGTAGGGCAGTAGGGCGGTCTTATGTAGCAAACGCACCAAGCGCGTCGAGCCGCCTCCAAAGGGAGGGGACGGTGAGCTAAGGCGGCGCGCCGTGTGGGCGCGAGCGGCTTGGGCCGCCTTATTACTCTACTACCCTCTCCCCACCGAAGCTCAGCAATTCATACTGAGGTGGGAGAGCGTTGGGGGCTTGGCTGGCATTTATTCCCAGCAGATTGGCATCGATACCAACGCCCCCCGCGTGTTGGTAGGTGACACAGACGAACAGCGCATATTCGTTACCCGGCTGCTCGAACACGCCCCCGGTCATGGAGGTTGTGTCATGACTGGCGGAGTCGCTTGCAAAAACAACCATGCCGCTTCGTTTGAGAGCATTGGCGCGCGCCTCGTCAACAAAGGCACGGAAGGCATCCTCGAGGGGATGACTAAGCCCCCCGCGAACCAACTTTTGGTTGACGCGCACCCTTTGAGCCGGGAGCTTCCCCCGATTGAGAATGCCGTATTTCCACTTACACATTCCCTTGTTGCCGGAGGCGCTGAACTCACACTGAATTTGCCGTTCGAGTGTTACCCATGGTCGCTGTTCTGCTTGGATGATTGTATTATTATGGATTGCGGCTTCCGCCGCATCAACGGCGGCTTTGGTGCCGAGCCGGGTCGCCTCCAGCGTATTGCGGACAAAGATAACGCCGACGACAGTTACGATAAGCGTAAGCACCCCCAAAACGCCGCTTACAACCAAGAGAGCGAGCGCCCAACTGGCCATCTGCTTTTGGGCGCTTACATCCTCTTCGGATCGCTGGGTTTCGCGAGCGGACTTTATTGCGTCTTTCGCGCAATTGAGGATTTCTTCCCGGGTGGCAAGGATCGCGCAGCGATTGTCAAATTCCTGCTCGGCTTCGGCGCGTGCTTGGCCGGTGGCGTACTCTTTGTATATGGAATCATAATTCCATTTGGTGGCTAGCCAAAGCGTAGACGGTATTAGAACGGCGATGCTGATTGCGACCGCTATCCAAGGTGCAAGGTCTGTGTACCCAACGCGGCTAGACATTGAAGCAAGAACGCTGCTGTAAACTTGCCCCTCGCAAGTTTGTTGCGAATGTTTACCTCTTTTCCCTCGGCTCCAATAGCGTCCAATTTTTCGACCAATTGCGCGTAGGTTACGAGGGCAGTAGGGCAGTAGGGCAGTAGGGCAGTAGGGCAGTAGGGCAGTAGGGCAGTAGGGCCTAATCCTCTGCGCTTGGCTTGCGAAGCAGGTAAGTGTCCATGATCCAGCCCTTTTTCCGGCGCGCTTCTTCACGGGTTCTCTCGATCTCGGCGCCGACATCACTGAGACGGCCAGAGATGAGAATCTCGTCTTCCGTTCCGAGATAGGCGCCCCAATGGATGACGACATCCTTGTCGGCCAGCGTGTTGAAGACGCATTTGCCGTCCAGCAGGACGACCGCGCTGCCGGCATTGTCCGGCATGCCTTCCTCGGTCAGGCGGCGGCCGGTGGTGATGAGGACGGAATCGCCGATGCGGTTCAGCGCCATCTTGTGGCTGGCGGCAAGTGCCTGGACGGCGGTGATGCCGGGGATCACCTCAAGCTCGAACGCCACATTTCCTCGCAGGCGCACGCGCTCGAGGATGCGCAACGCGCTGTCATAGAGCGAAGGATCGCCCCAGATCAGGAAGGCGCCGCAGCCGTCGCCGGTAATCTCGTCGCGGATCAGGCCTTCGTAAATGGCGGCGATGGCTTCGTGCCAGTCATCGACGGTCGCGCGGTAGGAGGGCTCCGGCCCATCTTCTACCGGCATGTCGCGCACCGGCACGTCGAATTCGACGCGGCGCGACTTCGGATTGGTGACGAAGCGGTCGCATATCCGGCGGCGCAGTTCGGCCAGTTCATTTTTTTTCGCACCCTTGTCGGGAATGAACAGCACATCCGCCTGGTTCAGGCCTGATATGGCCTGGACGGTCATGTGGTCGGGATTGCCGGCGCCGATGCCGATGACGAGAAGCTTGCGCATGGGCGAACTCCTGCCCGATCGGAACCTGTTAGTCCAGACCGCGCTGGCGCGTGTCCAGACCGTAGTCCAGCTCCCTATGGTGCGCTAGCGGATGCGGAAGGGCTTTGAACGCTACATTGAAACCGCTAGGGTCCTGCAAGCATTCTGGCCGAGGTGGTTTCCATGTTGCGATATATTCTGACCGCCGTGCTGGCCCTGTCGCCCGCGCCCGCCTACGCCAACGATTCGGTTGCCGAACTTGGCACCGGTGGCCTGATCCTGTCGCGCAGCGACGCCGTGTCGATGCAAAGCGAGGACCTCTTCATCTCGCCGGAAAACGTCACGGTCGACTATGTCTTCCATAACAACACCGATCGGGATGTCGAGGCCATCGTCGCTTTCCCGATGCCCGAAATATCGGGCAATCCCGAAGAAATCCCGGCGATCCCCGAAAACCAGAGCGACAACTTCCTCGGCTTCGAGGTGACGATCGACGGCGTTGCCGTCAAGCCGCAGCTGGAGCAGAAGGTGTTTGCGCTCGGCATCGACATCAGCGCCGAGTTGAAGGCGCAAAACGTGCCGTTCTATCCATTCGGCGATGCGGCGAAGGCGGCACTGGCCAAGCTGCCGCAAGCGGTTGTCGATGACTGGGTCAACCGCGGCATCATCATCGAGGACACCGGCAACGACGGCACCGAGACGACCAAGGTCTACACGCCGTTCTGGCAATTGCGTTCGACCTACTGGTGGCGCTCGACCTTTCCGGCCAACAAGGACGTTCATGTGTCCCACCACTACAGACCGAGCGTCGGCGGCACGTCTTCAGTCAGCTTCTTCTACGACGGCAAATTCCAGGGACAGTATGCGGCCTACAAGGCCCGCTATTGCATGGATGGCACATTCGAAAATGCGGTGCGCAAGGCTGCCAAGGACGACCCTGACGGCTACCCCAAATATTTCGAGAACCGCATCGCCTATATCCTGACCACCGGCGGCAACTGGGCCACCGGCACGATCGGCAAGTTCAAGCTGACGATCGACAAGGGCAATCCGAAAGCCCTGGTCTCGTTCTGCGGCGACAATGTCAAAAAGACCGGACCGACGACATTCGAGATGACGGCGGATGATTTCTACCCCGAGCGCGACATCGACATCCTGATCCTCGAGCCAACGGACGGCAATTGATGCATGTCGCAATCTACGTTGCCATCGCCGAGAACGGCGTGATCGGGCGGGACGGCGGGCTCCCGTGGCGGCTCTCCACCGATCTCAAGCGCTTCAGAGCCGATACGATGGGCAAGCCCATCATCATGGGCCGCAAGACCTATGAGGGCATCGGCCGGCCGCTGCCGGGCAGGTTGAACATCGTCGTCACCCGCGACAAGACCTGGCGCGCCGAGGGCGTCGAGGCGGCACATTCGCTCAAGGCCGCGATCCAACTGGCGACGGAGCGCGGGCGCCGCATGGCCGATGTGGACGAGGTGTGCGTCATCGGCGGCGGCGAAATCTATGCCCAGGCCATGCTGCTGGCCGATCGCCTGCATGTCACCCATGTGCTGGCAGCGGTCGACGGCGACGCGCATTTCCCGCCGATCGATCCTGATTCCTGGCGCATTGTCAGCTCGCACGACGTCCCAGCCGGGGAAAAGGACAGCCACCCGACGCGTTATTCGGTCTACGAGCGGCGTCGAGAGAGACATTGAATGAAAAAAGGGGCATTGAAGGAAGACAAAGGGTCGCGACCGGACAAATCGGACGAAGTCGGCAGCGCATCGCGTTGAAAGCGCCTCGTTGCGTCCCTATAGAAGAACAATACTGGATTTGCGCCGTAATACCGGCGCTTGAGGGAATTCCAAGCGAAAGGACATTCATGCCCTGGAACGACAAAAGCGGCGGTGGCGGCGGCCCATGGGGTGGCGGCGGCAACAATCAAGGACCCTGGGGGCAGGGTCCAAAGGGACCCAGCGGGCCACAGGGCTCGCCTCCCGATCTCGAAGACATCATCCGCCGCGGCCAGGACCGGCTGCGGCGCGCTCTTCCGGGTGGCGGCGGCGCGAGCCCGGCTATCTTCGCGCTGATCGCGGCTGCACTTGTGGTGCTGTGGGCGTTCAAGGCGGTTTATACCGTGCAGCCCGACGAGGTCGCGGTCGAATTGCGCTTCGGCAAGCCGAAGACCGAACTGTCGCAGCCTGGTCTGCATTTCCATTGGTGGCCGCTCGAAACCGTCGAGACGGCCAAGATTTCCGAGCAGCTCGTCGATATCGGCGGCGGCGGCGCGACAAGTGGCAACACGTCCGGGCTGATGCTTACCGGCGACCAGAACATCGTCAACGTCCAGTTCTCGGTCGCCTATCAGGTCTCTGACCCGAGCGCGTATCTGTTCGATGTGTCCGATCCCGACGGTATGCTGCGGCAGGTAGCCGAAAGCGCCATGCGTGAAGCCGTCGGTCGCCGGCCGGCGCAGGACATCTTCCGCGACGACCGCCAGGGCATTGCCGCCTCGGTGCGTGAAATCATCCAGACGACGCTGGACGGCTACAAGGCCGGTCTCAACGTCAACGCCGTCTCGATCGAGGATGCGGCACCGCCACGCGAAGTGGCCGATGCGTTCGACGAGGTGCAGCGCGCCGAGCAGGACGAGGACAAGTTCGTCGAGCAGGCCAACCAGTACTCCAACCAGAAGCTCGGCCAGGCGCGCGGCGAGGCCGCACAGATCCGCGAAGACGCGGCCGCCTACAAGAACCGGGTCGTGCAGGAAGCCGAGGGTGAGGCACAGCGCTTCATCTCGGTCTATGACGAATATGCCAAGGCGCCCGATGTAACGCGCAAGCGCCTCTACCTGGAAACCATGGAGAAGGTTCTGAAGGATTCGAGCAAGGTCATCGTCGAGCAGGGCAACGGTCAAGGGGTCGTTCCCTATCTGCCGCTGCCGGCACTGCAACCGAAAGCGCCGGCGCCCGCTGCGCCCAGTGGCGTTACGGGAGGTAACCAGTGATGGCCAACCGTCTTCCCATCATCGTCGTCGCAGCAGCGGTTATCCTGTTCCTGCTCTATTCGTCGGTCTTCGTGGTCAATGCGCGTCAGCAGGCGCTGGTGCTCAGGTTCGGCGAGATCGTCGACGTCAAGAGCGAACCCGGCATCTACTTCAAGGCGCCGTTCTCGTTCTTCGACGCCGACACCGTGCAACTGATCGAGAACCGGGTGCTGCGCTTCGACCTCGACAACATCCGCGTCCAGGTGTCAGGCGGCAAGTTCTATGAGGTCGACGCCTTCATCGCCTACCGCATCTCGGATCCGCGGGTCTTCCGCTCCACCGTGTCGGGTCAGATCGAACTGGCAGAAGCCCGGCTCAGGACGCGTCTCGACGCTGCCTTGCGCCGTGTCTACGGTCTGCGTGATTTCGAGGCCGCACTTTCCGAACAGCGCACCGTGATGATGCGCGAAGTCCGCGACCAGCTCAGGCCCGACGCCACCTCGCTCGGCCTGCAGATCGAGGATGTCCGTATCCGCCGCACGGATCTCACGGCCGAAGTCTCGCAGCAGACCTTCGACCGCATGAAGGCGGAACGCCTGGCGGAAGCTGCGCGGCTGAGGGCGCGCGGCAATGAAGCGGCACAGCGCATCACCGCCCGCGCCGATCGCGAAGTGGTCGAGATCGTCGCCGAAGCACAAAAAGAGTCGGAAATCCTGCGCGGTGAGGGCGAGGCCCAGCGCAGCGCCACCTTCGCGGGAGCCTATCAGCGCGATCCGGCCT
This sequence comes from Mesorhizobium sp. M7A.F.Ca.MR.148.00.0.0, assembly GCF_003997735.1. Lineage (NCBI taxonomy): Bacteria > Pseudomonadati > Pseudomonadota > Alphaproteobacteria > Hyphomicrobiales > Phyllobacteriaceae > Mesorhizobium > Mesorhizobium sp. M7A.F.Ca.MR.148.00.0.0. Next base: position 17,094 of record NZ_RZTB01000024.1, read on the forward strand.
TCTTCGACTTCTACCGGTCGATGAATGCCTATGGCACGGCGCTGGACAACACCGGAACGACGATGGTGCTGTCGCCGAACTCGGAGTTCTTCCGCTTCTTCCGCAATCCTGACGGCAGCGAGGGGCCGGCAAAGCCGGCTTCGCCTGCGCCAAACGCTCCGGCGACGGCACCCGCCGCGCCGGCGGCACAGCCCAGCACCGGCCAGTAGCGGCCGGTGCAGGATTTTCTTGCCGCCATGGGCCTGGTCCTTGTCATAGAGGGTCTGGTCTATGGCGGTTTTCCCGGCCTGGCCAGGAAACTTGCCACCGAAGTGCTGTCGCTGCCCGAGAACGCGCTGCGGATCGCCGGACTGGCGGCGATCGTGATCGGCGTCGGCATCGTCTGGCTGGTACGGGGCGCATGACGGCGGCGATGATTTATCCTCTGCCGATAGTCATAGCCGCAAACGTGCCGTATTTTTTGCCAACATGGCGTGACGCGGCGTTTTCGTCGAAGCGCTTTTCTTTTCAAGGATACCGGGAGGCTTCTCGATGACATCCAATACAATTCTGTGCGCGGCTCGGCGGACATTTATCGCCGGCGCGGCGGCACTTCTTGTCAGCGCCGTCGCTGTCCCGTCCTTCGTGACGCCGACATTTGCCGCCGATGGACCCGCTTCGGTCGCCGATCTGGCGCAAGGCCTGCTCGGCGCAGTGGTCAACATATCGACCTCGCAGACGGTCAAGGGCACCGAAGGCCCGGGCGCCGTGCCGATGCCGCAATTGCCCGAGGGGTCGCCCTTCCAGGATTTCTTCGACGATTTCTTCAAGAACCGCGGCGGTGACAAGGACAACGGCTCGCAGAAGGTGCAGTCGCTGGGCTCCGGCTTCGTCATCGATGCCGAGCAAGGCATCGTCGTCACCAACAACCATGTCATTGCCGATGCCGACGACATCGAGGTCAATTTCTCCGATGGTGTCACCTTGAAGGCGACGCTGGTCGGCACCGACACCAAGACCGATGTCGCCGTGCTCAAGGTCGATCCGAAAGGCCACAAGCTGACGGCGGTGAAGTTCGGCGATTCCACCAAGATGCGCGTCGGCGACTGGGTGATGGCGATCGGCAATCCGTTCGGCCTCGGCGGCACGGTGACGGTCGGCATCGTCTCTGCCCGCAACCGCGACATCAATTCCGGCCCCTATGATGACTTCATCCAGACCGATGCCGCGATCAACCGCGGCAATTCCGGCGGACCGCTGTTCAACAGCGCCGGCGAAGTCATCGGCATCAACACGGCGATCATTTCGCCTTCCGGCGGTTCGATCGGCATCGGCTTTTCCATCCCCGCCCAGCTCGCGTCCGGCGTCGTCGACCAATTGCGCCAGTTCGGCGAGACGCGGCGCGGCTGGCTCGGCGTGCGCATCCAGCCGGTGACCGACGACATCGCCGAAAGCCTCGGCATGGCGACCGCCAGGGGCGCGCTGGTCGCCGGCGTGATCAAGGGCGGCCCGGTCGACAATGGCACCATCCAAGCGGGCGACGTCGTCATCAAGTTCGACGGCAAGGACATCCATGAGATGCGCGATCTGCCGCGCGTCGTCGCCGAAAGCCCGGTTGGCAAGGCGGTCGATGTGCTCATCGTGCGCAAGGGTGTCGAGCAGACCGTGAAAGTGACGCTCGGCCGGCTCGAGGATGGCGAGAAGCTCGCCAGCAGCGAGGAGGGCAGCAACACCGACCAGGACAAGGGCGACAAGGCTCCGGCCGTTTCCACTGCTTCGGTGCTCGGCATGACGGTCGGCGAACTGAACGACGAGACACGCAAGAAGTTCAGCATTGCGGCCGATGTTTCGGGCGTCGTCATCACCGACGTCACCAAGGACTCGGCAGCCGCCGAACGCGGCATCCAGCCCGGCGAGGTGATCACCGAGATCGCACAGGAATCGGTTGCCACCCCCAAGGATGTCATGGACCGCATCGGCGCCTTGAAGGAACAGGGGCGCAAGAATGCACTCTTGATGCTGGCCTCGAAGACCGGCGAGCTCAGGTTCGTGACGATCCGGATGGACTGAGATCCGGAAGATCCGACAACACGACAACACTGAAAGAAAAAGGGCGGCTAGCGAGCCGCCCTTTTTCTTGCCTGCCAGTCCTGGCGCGACAGTCTGTAGAGGACGTGCCGTTTGAGATGCGGATGGCTGTCGGGAATGCTGGGGTGGTCGAAATCGCCGGACGGATCCGCGCTCATGCCGAGGCGTTGCATGACGGCGGTGGAGCGGCGGTTGGCCGCGACGGCGAATGACACGATTTCATCGAGGCCAAGCGTCTCGAAGCCGTAGGCCAGCCACGCTTCGGCTGCCTCGGTGACATAGCCCTTGCCCCAGAATTCAGGTGCCAGTCGCCAGCCGATCTCGATGGTGCCAGCTGGCAGGGATGGCACATGATCGGTGTCGAGGAGACCGATGAAGCCGATGCATTCACCGGTGGCGGCGATCTCGGCGGCAGCAAAACCGTATCCGTCCTCCGCGGTCCAGGCCCGGAGCTCGTCCATCTTGGCATCCGCCTCGGCGCGGTCGCGGCGGAACGGAAAGAACTCCATCACCCGGTCGTCGGAGTTTATGCGGTGGAACAGGTCGCGGTCGCGATCCTCCCAGTTGCGCAGGATCAGGCGCTCGGTGCGCATTGGTTTCATTGCACAAACTCCTCCCGCCTGTAGCCTTGCACATAAAGCAGCGCGGTCAGGTCGCCATGATCGATGCGGACCTTGGCCTGTGCCGCCACCGTCGGTTTGGCGTGGAGCGCGACACCGGTACCGGCCAGGCGGATCATGTCGAGATCATTGGCGCCGTCGCCGACGGCGATGGCGTCGGCGGGCGTCAGGCCGAGGCGCGCTGAAATTTCGATCAGCGCGTCGGCCTTAGCGGCGCGGCCGAGGATCGGTTCGCCGACCAGCCCGGTGAAGCGGCCGTCCTGCTCGAGCAGGCGATTGGCGCGGTTCTCCTGGAAACCGAGCATGGCGGCGATGCGCGTCGTGAAGACCTCGAACCCGCCAGACACGAGTGCCGTCCAGGCGCCGTTGGCGCGCATGGTCCGGACCAGAACACGGCCGCCCGCTGCCAGCGTCAGGCGATTGGCGACGATGCGATCGACCACGGCGGCGTCGAGGCCCTTGAGCAACGCCACCCGTTCACGCAAAGCCGGTTCGAAGGCGATCTCACCATTCATGGATCGCGCGGTGATGGCCGCAACATGATCCTTGACGCCGATCTCGTCGGCCAGCTCGTCGATGCATTCCTGGTCGATCATGGTTGAATCCATGTCGGCGATCAGGATTTTCTTGCGGCGGGTTTCCGCCTGCTGGACGATCACGTCGACGGCCTCGCTGGCAAGTGCCGTGCGCAAGACGGCACTCGTGACGGCGTCGTCGGCTGCCTCAGGCAGGACGAGATCGCAGGCAATACCTTCGGCCAGCCAGACAACAGCGCTTGCGCCGACCGACCGTGAGGCCATATTCGCAAGCGACAGCGACAAAGCGCGCTCAGCGGGACGGGAAACAAGGGTGGCGATGAGCGGCATGAAACATTCCGGCGGGCAGGCGGGCGAGGGCCGCGTGAAGAACGCGATCCTGATAGCCGGGCCGACCGCCAGCGGCAAGTCGGCGCTTGCGCTCGATCTGGCCGAGCGCAGGGGTGGCGTGATCGTCAACACGGATTCCATGCAGGGTTATTCGGTGCTCGACGTGCTGACCGCCCGGCCGGAGGCGGCCGACCTCGCCCGCGCACCGCATTATCTTTATGGCCATGTCCACCCGGCCACCGCCTATTCCACCGGCGCCTGGCTGCGCGACGTGATGAAGCTGATCGAGGACGGCACATTCTCCGAACGGCCAGTGATTTTTGTCGGCGGCACCGGGCTCTACTTTCGCGCGCTGGCCGAGGGCATTTCGGAAATGCCCGACATTCCGCAGCGGGTCCGCGACCGCTGGCGCTATGAGTTGAAGGAGCAGGGCGCCGTCAAGCTGCACAGCCTGCTGCTGCGCGAGGATTCGGCGGCCGCCATGATGCTCAAGCCAACCGACAGCCAGCGCATCGTGCGGGCATTGGAGGTTCTCGATGCGTCTGGCCGTTCGATCCTGGAATGGCAGGCAGAACGCGGCCAGCCGCTCATCGACAGGGAAAGCGCGCGTTTCCTGGTGATCGAGCCGGATCGGGCGGCATTGGTCGCTCGCATCGACAAACGCTTCGACCAGATGCTGGATAAGGGCGCGCTGGACGAGGTCAAGCGGCTTGCAGCACTTGGCCTCGATCCCGAATTGCCGGCGATGAAAGCGATCGGCGTTCGCGAACTGCAGGCAGCGATGGCCGGAGAGATTGGCTTTCCCGAGGCAATCGAACGCGCCAAGATCGCGACCAGGCAATATTCCAAGCGGCAAACCACCTGGTTCAGGCATCAATTGGGGCCGGAATGGCTGAGATCGCGCCCCGGTGATGATCTGGAAACCACGATCTCAGCGCTTGCCTCCGATGCAACCTGAAAAGTTTAACTGCAAGGAAAGGTTCCCGTTGTGGTTGTCCAAATTAACCCTCCGTAAGCCCGCCCATGCCATAAGATCAGTGGGCACTTTTCCAATGGGGAGCAGATGCGTTTCCACAAGGCGGAATCAGCATTTTTCGTCTTTATATTCGTGATCCTGGCCGCCGGCCTGGTGACGCTGCATGCTTACGGACTTCTGCAATCCTTCGCCGACGAGTTGCATACGGCTTCGGGTCTGGACAAGGTCATCTATCTCAACAAGCTCTTGTTCGCGACCGGCGTGCTCCTGGCCACCGCGCTGTTCTTCGGCATCTTCTTCATCTATCCGCTGATCCGCAAACAGGCGATGGAGGAAGGCAAGCTGCGCGCCATGACGGTCTCGCTCAGCGCGCGCTCGGAAACATTCGAGCATGCGGCGCTGACCGATGGCCTGACCGGCATGCAGAACCGGCGCTATTTCGATGATGCGCTGAAGGAGTATCTTGAGGAGTTCCGGCGTATCGAAAAGCCCGTCGGGCTGATGATCCTCGATCTCGACCATTTCAAGCAGGTCAACGACACCCACGGCCATGACGTCGGCGACGAAGTGCTCAAGGCCGTCGCGAACTGTCTCAAGGACATGACGCGCTACCACGATGTGGTGGCGCGATTGGGCGGCGAGGAGTTCGCCGTGGTCACGCCCAACATGGACGCCGAGCTTCTGGGCAAGTTTGCCGAGCGCATCCGCAAGGCGATCGCCAACATGTCGGTGCTGTCGGGCAATGTCCGCCTCAAGATCACCACCAGCGTCGGGCTCGCCGTCTGGGACCGCAAGGAAACAGCGGAAGAGTTCTATCGCCGCGCCGACCGCCAGCTTTACGAAGCGAAGAGGCAAGGCCGCAACCGCGTCTGCGCCTAAATCCCGAAGAAGAATTCATGAGGCCGGTCGCCTGACGCGGTTTTCTCGACTTCCGTTGCTCACGGACTAGATGTCCGCTCCGCTCCGGCTTCTCGAAAGCCACGTCATTCAACTCTGCCTGATGAATTCCCTTTCGGGATTTACCCAGGCTTTTCGAACGAAGCAGAGCCAACCGAAGTTTGGTGCGGATTCTCGGGAGATGGACTTGTCGCAAACTCAATCGTTTTGCGGGCGCAGGCCGAAGGTTGCGGGCTTTAGGCCGTAGCGCATGTCGAAATCGTCGTCCGATGGCGCGCGTGCGGCGGGTGGCTTGCGGTAGTCGGGGTCGCCGGCCTGGCGGCCTGAATCGACGACCTCGGCGAAGGCCATCGCCTGCTGCGTTGATTTAGGCACATTGCGCAGTCGTTCCACGATCGCCACCAGATCGACATCGTCGCCTGGCTTCGACGCGGCCTCTTCGCGTTTTGCGGTGCCGGGGAGCAGGTCGCTCGGCAGTTTTTCGAACTTCAGCCGCATGGTCGTCGCCACGCCTTCGCCGAAGGCGATGGCTTCGCGCTGGCCCATGGAGGACAGGAAGGCAAGCGTCGAGGCGGAAGAGTCGGCAATCGCCGAGCGGATGATCGCCTGGTCCTGCTCATTGGCAAGCCGCATGGCGAAGAAGGTCGAGCATTGCGAAAGGATGGTCGGGTCGAGCTCGCCCGGGCGCTGGGTGACGACGCCGAGATAGCAGCCATATTTGCGGCCTTCCTTGGCAATGCGCGACAGCGCGTGCCTTGTCGGCGCGAAGCCGAGGCGCGGGTCGGCCGGCATATAGCGGTGCGCCTCTTCGCATAAAAACAGGAGCTGCAGCTTGCCCTCGCTCCACAGAGCGAGGTCGAAGGCCAGGCGCGCCAGCACCGAGCAGACCGAATTGACCACTTCCGACGGCATGCCGGCCATCTCGAAGCAGGTTACCGGGCGGCCATGATGCGGCACGCGGAAGATGTTGCCGATCGTCTCGTGGATGGTGTCCTCGATCAGGCGCGAGTTGAACATGAAGCGGTAGCGTGGATCGGCGGCCGCCGATTCGATGCGCGTCTTCAGCGATTTGAGCGTCGGGCGATCGGTCTTGCTTTCGAGCATGCCCATGCGCTCATCGATCTGCTTGAGCAGGTCGGCGATGCGGTAAGGCACCGGCGTATCGGCGGTCAACGCATCGCTGCCGCGCCTGATATAGGAGCCCGAATTCGGGTTGCGGTAGAGATTCTTGGCGGCCGGGATAAGGTCGCGCAAGGCGTCGATTTCTTCCGGCTCGGTCTCGCGGCCCCGGAACAGCACCTCGGCGAATTCCTCGAGCTTGAACATCCAGAACGGCAGATCCAAGGTTTTGGAATCGACCCTGACGCAGTATTCGGGCAGCGATGCAGCGAACTCGTTGTGCGGATCGAGGATCAGGATGCGCAGATCCGGCCGTGCCGCTATCGACTTGCGCAGCAGCAGCGAGACGGCGGTGGATTTGCCGACGCCGGTCGTGCCGACAATGGCGAAGTGACGCGCCAGCGTATCGTCGATGGCGATGTTGGCGGCGATCGTCTCGTCCTGCGCGAGCGTGCCGATCGTGATCGAATGACGCCCGGCGAGGTCATATACCGCCTGCAGGTCGCGGGTGCGGATCCGATGCGCAACGGCGCCGATATGCGGATAGGTGGTGATGCCCCGATCGAAGACCGGTTTGGCGCCGGGCTCTGCTCCGTCACGGACTTCGCCGATCAGCTCGATGCTGACCTCGATGGCGTTCTGGCCCTCATTGCTCCAGGCGCGGTCCGACTTGCCGATTGCGTAGACCAGGCCGACGGTTCGCGTCGATCCGAGATTGATGGAAATCATCTTGCCGACCGTCCACAGGCCGGTCACCGCGCCGTCGGCGTCGTTCGCATAGGCGCTGATGGTGGCGCGCGCGCCATCGCATTGCACGACATTGCCGAGGATGCGCTTGTCGTTCTGCTCTGCGTCGCGGCGCTCCTGCGATGTCGGTTCTCCAACGGAGGCTTCGCGTTCGACATACATGGACAGGCCAATCCCCATTTCCCTGGAGCATCGATCCTACCCGAATGGGGTTAAGGCCCGATGATGTCGGATGGTGTAGAGAGCATTAAAGGGCTCGTGAAAATTGTCGCCAGCCGGCTCTTCTCCGGCGTCTATTTTTCGCTATAATAGACATATGGATGATATAGCGAACGACATTTCCTCGACGATCGGCCGCAGGATACACGCCGAAAGAATCGTGCGCGACTGGTCCCTGGCCGAACTCGCGGAGCATTCCGGCGTCTCGAAGGCGATGCTCAGCACGATCGAGCGGGGCAAGACCAGCCCGACGGCGGCGCTTCTGGTGCGCATCGCGTCGGCCTTCGGCATGACGCTGTCGACCTTGATCGCGCGCGCGGAATTGCAGGGCGGCGGGATATTGCGCGAGGCCGACCAGCCGGTGTGGCGCGATCCCGACACCGGCTATGTCAGGCGGCATCTTTCGCCGGCTGGCGATATGCCGCTGGAACTGATCAAGGTGCATCTGCCGGCGGGCGCCAAGGTCAGTTTTCCGGCCGCTTCATACGCCTTCATCAAGCAGCAGATATGGCTGATTTCCGGGCGGCTCGAATTCATCGAAGGTGAGACAGTGCACAAGCTTGTATCAGGCGACTGCCTGGCGCTCGGGGCGCCGTCGGACTGCACCTTCCATGCCCTCGAGCCCGGCGCCGACTATCTCGTCGCGCTGGTCAGGGGCTGACACAATGGCAAGAAGACCAAAGCGCTCCCACAATGGGGGGCCGCCTCTCGATGAGTACAAGGGCCCGCCATGGGGCAAGGGCGATCCCTACATCTTCCTTGCCTGGCAGGCCGCCCATGCCAAGGCGTGGAAGGCGCCGAGCCACGAGGTGATGCTGCTGCGCATGGACAGAGCCGAGCGGCTTGGCCTGACCTATGAGGAGTACACGCTCGAGATACTCGAGCGCGGGCGGCATCTCGGGCACGAAGACGCCGACCGCATCAGCGCCATCAAGGCGGCGCGAAAGCGACGCCGCGCGCACCGTCTGGACTGACAGCAATGCGCCCGCTTCTATTGCAATCACAGGATATCCTGCACATGAACTCGATCGAGATCGCAACCCTGAACCCGGCCGCCGAGACGCAGGACATGCTGACCGAATTGCTGGTCGCAACGGTGGCGGCCGGCGGTTCGGTCAGCTTCATGCATCCGTTGGCGACGCAGGCGGCGAGGACGTTCTGGGAGAAATCGCTGGCCGCGGCGGCAAGGGGCGAAAGAGCGGTGCTTGGCGCCTGGGACGGCAAAAACCTGGTCGGCACAGTGACCTTGCTGCTCGATTGTCCGCCCAACCAGCCGCACCGGGCCGAGATCGCCAAGCTGATGACATCAGTCGATTACCGGGGCAGGGGTGTGGGGACGCGCCTGATGCGAGCCGCCGAGAGCCTCGCCGTGGAGAAGGGCCGCACGCTGCTGGTTCTGGACACGGCGACCGAGGAGGGCGCCTCAGGCCTCTATGAGCGGTTGGGCTTCACGCTGGCCGGTGAGATACCGGACTATGCCCTGAAGCCGCATGGCGGGCTGACCGGCACGTTGATCTACTGGAAGCGGATCGGGCCAATCTCATAACCAGTCATGCCGGCGCGGAGAGGCGCAGGAGCAGCCATTGGCGGAAATCCTGTTCGGCTCCGGTCAGGCGTGCTGTCGACGCCTTGGTCAGGAAATGCCCCGATGTGCTGGAAAGTTCATAGTCGGAAAGCCTGACCAGCGTCTTACTATCGAGCGCCGCATCGACCAGCGGCCGCGAGCCCAAAAGCACGCCGGCGCCGGCGCTCGCCGCCTCCATGGCGGTGACGAAACTGTCGAAGCGGTGCGATCGTCTGGGATGGCCAGCCAGTCCAGCGGCGGCGAACCATTCCGCCCACATCTCGCGCGCGCCGGCGACCAGAAGCAGCGGCAGGGAAGGCCAGTTGTCGTCGCCGGCGAGTGC
>NZ_RZTB01000024.1:26520-70049 GCF_003997735.1 Mesorhizobium sp. M7A.F.Ca.MR.148.00.0.0
GGCACGAGCCGCTCGGCGGTCAGCCTGTCGGCTTCGCGTCCGGGGAACGATCCGTTGCCGAAGCGGATGTCGAGCACCGAGCCCGGCAGATCGTAGTCGGCAGGGCGATGGATCGTCACCAGATCGAGCTGGATGCGCGGCAATGCCTTTGCCAGATCGGGCAGCGCCGGAACCAGCATCAGCAAGGCAAAGGAGATCGGCGCCCGGATGGTCACGGTCTGGACGGCGCGCGGCTCGAACAGTTCCGCGGTGCTGTTGCCGATGGTGGCGAAGGCCGACTGGATGTGAGGCAGGTAGGCTGCCCCCTCCGGCGACAGTGCGACGCCCCGCGCCAGCCGCGAAAACAAACGTGTCTTGAGCCGCTCCTCGAGAAACCGGATGTGCTGGCTGACGGCTGCCTGGGTGAGACCGAGCTCGGCTGCCGCCGCGGTGAAATTCGACAGCCGCGCCGCCGCCTCGAAACTGCGCAGCCAGTCCAGAGGCGGCACGGGTGTATTTGTACGAGCCATTAGTATTCTGCAGTCATTGGCCAAAAAATGATAATTTGAGTTATGCCTGTCGCGCGATCAACATGCAATCGAAACCCTGCGGATCAGGCTGCGGGGGACGCAATGAACAGGAACGGATCTCCATGCTCACCCACGCGCTGATCGGCGACGAAGGCAGAACAATCGACCTTGGCTGGCAGGACGGGTCGCGCAGCCGTTTTCACGCCATGTGGCTGCGCGACAATGCGCTGGACGACAAGACGCGCAGCGCCGGCAATGGTCAACGGCTCATCACCATTCTCGACATTCCCGCCAACACCAGGATCGGCGCCGCGTCGATCAAAGGCGGCGCCCTGGAAGTCAGCTTCGTGCCCGAGCAGAAGACGGTCAGCTTTCCCGCGGCATGGCTGAGCGCCAATGCCTATGATCGTGACGCAGGCCGCCAGCCGGGCTGGACAGGCGAGGCCACCGTGCGATGGACCAAGGCCTCGATGCAGAATTCGGTACCGCGCGCCGGCTATGTTGCGGCCAGCCGCGATCGTGCTGTGCTGGGGCAATGGCTGTCGGCGGTGAAAACCTATGGCTTCGCGGTGATGGACGATCTGCCGACCGAATCCGGGGCGCTGTGCAAAGTGTCCGATCTGTTCGGCTACATCAGGGAGACCAATTACGGACGCTGGTTCGAAGTGCGCGCCGAGGTCAATCCGAACAATCTCGCCTACACCAATCTTGGCCTGCAGGCGCACACCGACAATCCCTATCGCGACCCTGTGCCGACGCTGCAGATCCTGTCTTGCATCGAGAATACGGTTGAGGGCGGCGAATCCAGCGTCGTCGACGGGTTTGCCGTCGCGGCTGCGCTGCAGGCTGAGAACCCCGAAGGCTTCCGCCTGTTGAGCTCATGCCCGGCGCGCTTCGAATATGCCGGCTCTTCCGGCGTGCGGCTGCAGGCGAAGCGGCCGATGATCGAGCTCGGGCCCGATGGCGAGCTGATTTGCATCCGCTTCAACAACCGCTCGCTGGCGCCGACGGTCGACGTGCAGTTCAGCGATATGGAAGCGTACTACGCCGCCTATCGCCGGTTTGCGGAACTGATCGAGGATCCATCCTTCGAGGTGACGTTCAAGCTCGAAGCGGGGCAGGCGTTCATCGTCGACAACACGCGCGTCATGCATGCCCGCAAAGCGTTTTCCGGTACCGGCAAGCGCTGGCTGCAGGGCTGTTACGCAGACAAGGACGGTCTGCTGTCGACGCTGGCCGCAATCGAGCATGGGTTCAAGGAGGCGGCGGAATGAGCGGCCAGGATTTGAACGCGGACACCATCGTCGAGTTCATCGCCGACATCTTCGAGCGCCGGGGTGCCGAATCCTATCTCGGCGAACCCGTCACCATGTCGGAGCACATGCTGCAGGGCGCCTGGTTCGCCGAGCAGGACGGCGCGCCGGACGAGCTGGTGGCGGCGGCGCTGCTGCACGACATCGGCCACTACACCAGCGAGTTCGGCACCTATTCGCCCGAGGATGTCGAGGACAAGCATCATGACGAGGCCGGCGGCGAGGTGCTGGCGCCGTTCTTTCCGCCGGTCATCGTCGAATGCGTCAGGCTGCATGTCGCGGCCAAGCGCTATCTCTGCGCCACCGACCCGACCTATTTCGGCAGGCTGTCGCAGGCCTCGGTGCATACGCTGTCGCTGCAGGGCGGGCCGATGAGCGCCGATGAAGTGGCCGAGTTCCGCAAGAACCCGTTCCATGAGGAAGCGGTCCGGGTCCGCATCTGGGACGAGAGCGGCAAGATCGCCAACATGAAGACACGGGCGTTTCGCGATTACGTGCCGCTGCTGCAGCGGGTGGTGACGCAGTTCGCCGCGGGTAAGCCGGCGTAATTCCCTCGAAGGAAGGAGGCAGGGTGCAAGCCATGCCTCCTTCCTTTTTTACTCCGCAGGAATGGCGCTCGCCTATCCCTTGTGGTGCACCTGCTGCAGCCCGTAGACCGGCGTCGCCAAGCCGGCCTGCCTGGCTTTCAACTGCAGCGCCAGGAACTGCGAATAGTGTCGTGACTGGTGCAGATTGCCGCCGTGGAACCACAGCGCCTCCTGTTGCGTCGGCTTCCACATGTTGCGCAGCTCACCTTCCCAGGGGCCGGGATCCTTGGTGGTGTTCGAGCCGAGGCCCCAGCATTTGCCGACCTTGTCCGCGGTTTCGCGGGATATCAGATCGGCGGCCCAGCCGTTCATCGAGCCGTAGCCCGTGGCATAGACGATGAGGTCCGCAGGCAGTTCCGACCCGTCGCTGAGCAGAACAGAGTGCTGCTTGATCTCTTCGACGTCGACGCCGCTCTTCAGCTTGATCGAACCATCGATAACCAGCTGCGAGGCGCCAACATCGATGTAATAGCCAGAGCCGCGCCTGAGGTACTTCATGAACAGGCCGGACTCGTCGTCGCCCCAGTCGAGCATGAAACCCGCCTTTTCCAATCCCTTGTAGAACGCCGCATCGCGTTTCTTCATCTCGGCATAGGCCGGGATCTGGAACTCGTGCAGGATCTTGTAGGGCAGCGAAGCGAAGATGAGATCGGCCTTGGCGGTGGTGATGCCATTCTGCAGCGCCTGCTCCGAATAGAGCGAACCCAGTCCGATTTCCATCAACGTGTCGGACCTGGAGATATGGGTACTCGAGCGCTGCACCATGGTGACGTCGGCGCCGGCTTCCCAAAGTGCCGCTGCGATGTCATGGGCGGAATTGTTGGATCCGATGACAACGGCCTTTTTGCCGGCATAGGCGTCGGGACCCGGATGCTTCGACGAGTGGTGCTGGTCGCCCTTGAAGGTCTCCATGCCCTTGAATTTCGGCAGATTGGCCTTGCCGGACTGTCCGGTTGCCAGCACCAGCTGTTTGGGCTTCAGCGTGATGTCCTTGCCGTCGCGGTGGACGACGACGGTCCATTCCTTCGTCTTGTCGTCATAGGACGCACTTTTGGCCTCGGTCGAGGACCAGTAATTCAGCTCCATCACCTTGGTGTACATTTCCAGCCAGTCGCCGATCTTGTCCTTGGGCGAGAAGACCGGCCAGTTCTTGGGGAAATCGATATAGGGCAGATGGTCGTACCAGACCGGGTCATGCAGGCAGAGCGACTTGTAGCGCTTGCGCCAGCTGTCGCCGGCCCGCTCGTTCTTCTCGATGATGATGGTGGGCACGCCAAGCTGCCGCAGCCGCGCGCCGAGCGCGATGCCGCCCTGGCCGCCGCCGATGATGACCGTATAGGGCTGGGTCTTGAAGCCGAGCTCGGCGGCTTCCCTCTCGCGTTCTTCTTTCCATGTCGGACGGTTCTTGCCCGAGCCGTGCCTGGCGCCCATCGGCCGCGCGAAGCCTGCCGGCTCCTCATGGCCTTTCAGTTCGGCCATGGTGGTCAGCAGTGTCCAGATCTTGCCGTTCTTCAGCCTGACATGGCCGAAGCCGCGTGCCACCTCCGTCTCGAAGCTGATCCAGCCCTCGATCAGTTCGCCGCTCTCGGTCGCGTCCTCGCCCTTGGCGATGGCGAAGTGCGACGGCCTGGTGTTCGACAATTGGCTTTTCAGCATGTCGCGGACCTGGTCGCGGCCTTCCATGGTCTTGATGTTCCAGGTGAAGGTAACGAGGTCGCGCCAGTAGCAATCATCTTGAAAGCAATTGACCGCCTTCTCGACGTCATTGGCAGCAAGCGCGGCGCCGAATTGATCGAGCAGGTCGGACAGTTTCTTGCTAGGGGCCGTGTTCTTGCTAGAGGGCTTGTCGAGCATCAGGTTTCCTCCCGTGAAATCCAGATCGTCATGGTGGTCGCTCCGCCGGGCTTGCCGCCGGACGATCAAGTATCGTCAGAGATGGCGGCCCTCGTCACGCCCCACCATAGTTTCCAGCGATTTCAATGGTCTATCCTAGAAATGAGATCGCCAGGCGGTTTCGGAATCGCTCCGGCGCCGGAAACGAACGTTCCATTTGTGAATGCCGCGCCGGTCGCGCAGAATTGATGGTCAAATGCCGCAATGCGGTCACCGGGGCCGATGACAACCGATCGGTGAGAATCCGGGAAGCGGTGGCGGGCAACAGCGCGGTTCCCGGGATTTTCTGGATGCGGAACTCTGGAGCCCGTTATGATCATCACACCTTTTATCCAAGCGTCTTCGTGTCGCTCCCTCGGCCGGCGTGGACGCGCAGCAGCAATGGCCGCGGTCATGGCCTTGAGCGCGACCCTGACCGGCCCGCTGGTGCTGCCCGGAACGCAGGCGCATGCGGCGGAAATTGCCGTCACCGTCCGCGAAAGGCTTTCGAACTATGGCGGATGGCGAACCTCGGCACGCTACGGCGATGTCTGGGTTCCCTCGGTCCGTACCGAATGGCGGCCCTACACCGAAGGCAGGTGGGTCTGGACCGACGATGGCTGGTACTGGCAGTCCACCGAGCCATTCGGCGATGTCGTCTATCACTATGGCCGCTGGGCCTACGATCCCGATTTCGGCTGGGTGTGGATCGCCGGCGATCAATGGGCGCCAGCCTGGGTGGTGTGGCGTCAGGGCGGCAATGATGTCGGCTGGGCTCCAGCGCCGCCCGACGTCGGTGTCGCCTTCGACGACGCCTGGTGGTGTTTCGTGCCTGTGGCGGCGATCGGCGCGGTCGATCTGGTCAGGGTGGTGCGGCCGGTGCAGGAGAACGTCGTCATCGTGCGCAACACGACGATCATCAACCAGACGGTCGTGGTCAACAATGCACCGCGCGTGCGACTTGGCAATCAGGTCGTTGCAATCAATGCCGGACCCCGGCTGCAGCAACTCCCGAAGCCCGTCATCGAATCGATCAAGGCGGCAAAACTGGTTCCGCCTCGCAAAGGCGTGTTTGCCAGTGCACGGCTCGATGTTTCCAGGGGCGCCGAGATCAAGAGGCTTGCCGGCAATACAAAGGGGAACGGGCAAATCCTGGCGGGTCCCAAGACTGCGACCGGCAACAAGGCCAATTCCCCCGGCGCGGTGGCTGCCAGCAATCCGGTGGTCGTGAAGCCGGTGAGCAAGCGGATGGCCGCCGGCAACGGCGCGAAGGCCGATGCGCTCAAGCTGCATGCCGACAGGACCGCGGGCGACGGACGCATCGTTGTCAAACCGTCGCTCAATCGGGATTCGCCCAAATCGGTTTCGCGCAAGCCGGTTTCGCCCAAGCCGGTTTCGGGGCAGCGTCTTGCACGCGGAGCCGAGCAACAAAAGCCGCATCAGCAAGCGTTGGCAATGCGCATGCCCCAGCACCATGCCCCGGCAAGGATGGCACCCCACCATCCGAAGATGCAGGCCAGGAAGGCGTCCAAATGCGATCCACGCGTTTCCCGCTGCAAGGCGCCGGGCTGACACCGCAGTCGCGCCGGCACGCTGCGCGCGCCGGCGCGATTTTTCCCGTTGACAGGCCGCCTTTCCCGCCCTTAGTGTCCGCCACCATGAAAACGGCACTCATTCTCGTAGGAAAGCGCGTGGGCAAGGCGGTGTAACCGCCGGGCGAAAACCCCCCATGCGCAAGACACAGGCTCCCTCGGGGGCCTTTTTTATTGCCTGAAACACGACTAAACGACCAGCAAACGCCCAATGGCGACAGTACGGGACCAGACCGATGAGCAACGGACAGAACGAGCGGCGCGAGATGACAGGTGCCGAAATGGTGGTGCAGGCGCTGAAGGACAATGGCGTCAAGCATGTCTTCGGCTATCCCGGCGGCGCTGTCCTTCCGATCTATGACGAGATATTCCAGCAGGACGATGTCGAACACATACTGGTGCGCCACGAGCAGGGCGCCGGCCATGCGGCCGAAGGCTATGCGCGTTCGACCGGCAAGGCCGGCGTCATGCTGGTGACCTCCGGCCCCGGCGCCACCAATGCGGTGACGCCGCTGCAGGACGCGCTGATGGATTCGATCCCGCTGGTCTGCCTGACGGGGCAGGTGCCGACCTCGCTGATCGGCTCCGACGCTTTTCAGGAATGCGATACGGTCGGCATCACGCGCCCCTGCACCAAGCACAATTGGCTGGTGAAGGACGTCAACGAACTCGCCGCCACCATCCACGAGGCTTTCCATGTCGCAACCACCGGCCGTCCGGGTCCGGTCGTCGTCGATATTCCGAAGGACGTGCAGTTCGCCAGGGGATTCTACGTCCCGCCGCAGATCGCGCCGCGCACCAGCTACCAGCCTAAGGTCCAGGGCGACCTGGAAAAGGTCAAGGCGGCGGTCGAGCTGATGGCCAGCGCCAAGAAGCCGATCATCTATAGCGGCGGCGGCGTCATCAATTCCGGCCCGGAAGCGAGCCATCTGCTGCGCGAACTGGTCGATCTTACCGGTTTCCCGATTACCTCGACGCTGATGGGCCTCGGTGCTTATCCGGCATCGGGCAAGAACTGGATGGGCATGCTCGGCATGCACGGCACCTATGAAGCCAACATGGCCATGCATGACTGCGACGTGATGATCTGCATCGGCGCGCGTTTCGACGACCGCATCACCGGCCGGCTGACCGCGTTCTCGCCGAACTCGAAGAAGATCCACATCGACATCGATCCGTCGTCGATCAACAAGAATGTCCACACCGAGGTGCCGATCATCGGCGATGTCGGCCGGGTGCTGGAGGATATGGTGCGGCTGTGGCGCGCGAGCGCCAAGGCTGACAAGAAGGCGCTCTACCCCTGGTGGGAGCAGATCGCCAAATGGCGTGCGCGCGACTCGCTCGCCTACAAGATGAACAACGACGTGATCATGCCGCAATACGCCATCGAGCGGCTCTACGAACTGACCAAGGGTATGGACACCTACATCACCACCGAGGTCGGCCAGCACCAGATGTGGGCGGCGCAGCACTATCATTTCGAGAAGCCGAACCGCTGGATGACGTCAGGCGGGCTGGGCACGATGGGTTACGGCCTGCCGGCGGCGCTCGGCGTGCAGATCGCGCATCCCGACGCGCTGGTCATCGACATCGCCGGCGACGCTTCGGTGCAGATGACGATGCAGGAGATGAGCGCTGCCGTGCAGCACGATGCGCCGATCAAGATCTTCATCCTGAACAACCAGTATATGGGCATGGTGCGGCAGTGGCAGCAGCTGCTGCACGGCAACCGGCTGTCGCATTCCTACACCGAAGCGATGCCCGACTTCGTCAAGCTGGCCGAGGCCTATGGCGGACACGGCATTCGCTGCGAGAAGCCGGACGAACTGGACGACGCGATCAAGGAGATGATCTCGGTCAGGAAGCCGGTGCTGTTCGACTGCCGCGTGGCGACGCTCGCCAACTGCTTCCCGATGATCCCATCGGGCAAGGCGCACAATGAGATGCTCTTGCCCGACGAGGCGACCGACGAGGCGGTGGCCAACGCCATCGACGCCAAGGGCAGGGAACTGGTGTAGCCGGCAGAACCAAGGCAGGGCTGTCGCGAGAAGCCCTGCGCAAACAAAGAATTAGCTCAAGAGCTTGAAATCGAGATTCATGTCATGAACGCACAGCTACAACCGACCGGCTCCGCCTATTTCATCGCCAAGGAGACGGAAAAGCCGGAAAACCACACGCTTTCCGTGCTGGTCGACAATGAGCCGGGCGTGCTTGCCAGGGTCATCGGCCTGTTTTCCGGGCGTGGCTACAACATCGAGAGCCTGACCGTCTCCGAGACCGAGCATGAGAAGCATTTGTCGCGCATAACCATCGTGACGCGCGGCACGCCGCATGTGCTGGAGCAGATCAAGCACCAGCTCGAGCGCATCGTGCCGGTTCACCGCGTCGTCGACCTGACCGTGCGTTCGCATGAATCCGGTCAGGAGCGGCCGCTGGAGCGCGAACTGGCGCTGGTCAAAGTCGCCGGCACCGGCGAGGCCCGGGTCGAGGCGTTGCGCCTGGCCGATGCGTTCCGCGCCAGCGTCATCGACGCCAACACCGAGCATTTCATCTTCGAGATCACCGGCAAGGGCTCCAAGATCGACCAGTTCATCGCCATCATGAAACCGCTCGGCCTGGTTGAAATCTGCCGCACCGGTGTGGCGGCGTTGAACCGCGGCCCGCAGGCGATGTAGGACTTCGGCGGGGCTGGCGCCGAACGCGCCAGCCAGCTTCCATAGTGAGGCTTCCGGTGCTGACTTGTCAGGGAGGATATCCATGTCGCTCGACGCATTCCTTGCCCTGCTTGTCTACGCCTTCGTGACCTCGATCACGCCGGGGCCGAACAATCTCATGCTTCTGGCATCGGGAGTGAATTTCGGCCTCGTCAGAACCGTTCCGCACATGCTGGGCATCAGCATGGGTTTCCTCGTGCTGCTGCTTGCAGTCGGTCTTGGCCTCGGCGCTGTGTTGACGGCGTTTCCGGCGCTGCATACCGCGCTCAAGATCGCCGGCGGCGCCTATCTTTTGTACCTCGCGTGGAAGATCGCCATGTCGCGCACGCTGACCGGCAAGGGCGAGACGAACGCGCGGCCTATGCGCTTCATCGAGGCGGCCGCATTCCAGTGGGTCAATCCCAAGGCGTGGGTGATGGCGATCACCGCCATGGCCGTCTATGCCAATGCCGAGCACCCGTTCCTGTCGGTGGTGTTGATCGCCGTGGCTTTCACCATCGTCAATTTGCCGAGCGTCTCGGTATGGGCTGGGTTCGGCACGGCGCTGCGTGGCTTCCTGTCGGACCCGGTGCGGCTGAAATGGTTCAACATCGCCATGGGCGTGCTGCTGGCGGCGACGCTTTGGCCGATGCTTAAATAGGCCGTGGGGCGCCACCATCCGATCGTAGGGGGACGGGATTCGCACTCTCGGCGGACCGTGCGGATCGGGAGCCGCCACGTGTTGCACATCCATTGTGCAGTGCACATTAAATCTTCGTAATGCCGCCTTTTGGCCCTTTTCCGACAAAGGCGTGTCCTATCTATTCGGCGAAATCGCGGCAACGGGCCGCGCTGGAATAGAACCCATCGGACCACGACGTGTCGGGTGGAGAGGGCCTTTGACCATGCGTGGAAAAGTCGTTCTTTCGTTGCTGGCCGTCGCCTGCCTAGGTGCGGCCGGGTGGCTCTATCTTTCGCCTGATGCGCTGGGCAGGGTCCAGAAGGTCATCGGCGCAAAGCAGGTTGCCGCGCCGGACAAACAGGCTGCGGCTTCGGACAAGAAGGCCGACAATGCTGGGCGCTCGGCCTCGATCCTCTCGGCCGTCGCCTCGACAGCCGATTTCCCGATCCGGCGTTATGCGATCGGCTTCGTCTCCTCCCCCGCCGTCGTCAACATCAACGCGCGGGTGTCCAGCCAGATCGTGTCCATCGACGTCAAGGACGGGCAGATGGTCAAGACCGGCGATCTGCTGTTTTCGCTCGATGACCGGGCGCTGAAGGCGCAGTTGGCCAAGGATCAAGCGGCGCTGGCCAAGGATCAGGCGATGCTCGCCAGCTCGCAGTCCGATCTCCAGCGCGCCAAGGATCTGGTCGCCAAGCAGGCCGGCACGCAGCAGACCTACGACCAGGCCGTCGCCGCGCAGAAGGCTGCCGCGGCGACTGTCGATGCCGACAAGGCGACAATCGACGCCGACAATGTCCAGCTTGGCTTCGCCACGATCACGGCGCCGATTTCCGGCAGGCTGGGTGCTGTCAGCGTCGCCGTCGGCGATCTCGTCACCGTCAGCAATGGCAACAGCAGTACGGCGACCCCGCTGGTGACCATCACCCAGATGGACCCGCTGCAGGTCAACTTCAATCTTCCCGAGAGTAACCTGGCCCTGCTGCACAAGGCGCTCGCCAACCCGCAGCAGGGCGCGGTGACACTGACCAAGGACGGCGACCCGACGCCGATCGGCAAGGGCACGCTCGATTTCGTCGACTCCAGCGTCGACACCGCGTCGGGCACGATTGCCACGCGGGCAAGCATTCCCAATGCGGACCTTTCGCTATGGCCAGGCCAGTATGTGAATGTCGTGCTCGACGCCGGCATCATGCCGCAGATGACATCGGTTCCCACGGTCGCGGTGCAGCCAAGCCAGAAGGGGCCGTTCGTCTATGTCGTCAAGCCGGACAACACGGTCGAGATGCGGCCGGTGCAGGTGGCGCTGACCGAAGGCGAGAACAGCGCCATCAGCCAGGGGCTGAAAAGCGGCGAGAAAGTTGTCACTGAGGGCCAGACGAGGCTGAAGGACGGCGCCGCGGTGCATGAGGGCAAGGCCACGGCCGATGCCGCGCCGAAGGTGGCCGAGGCGAGCAAAGCCGGCGAGGCAGCCCAATGATCTCCGAATTCTGTATACGCAGGCCTGTCGCCACCCTTCTGATGTCGTTCGCCCTCGTGCTGGGCGGACTGTTCGCCTACAAGTTCCTGCCGGTGGCGGCACTGCCCAGCGCCGAATTCCCGGTGGTCAACGTCTCGGCTTCGCTGCCCGGCGCCTCGCCGGAAACCATGGCGACGTCGGTGGCGACGCCACTGATCAAGCAGTTCGCCACCATCGCCGGCATCGATTCCATTTCGACGACGAACTCGCTTGGCCAGACCTCGATCGCCATCCAGTTCGTGCTCAACCGCGACATCGACGCGGCAGCAGCCGACGTGCAGGCGGCGATCGCGCGCACGCAGAAATCATTGCCGCCGCAGATGACGGCGCCGCCGAGCTATCGCAAGGTCAATCCGGCCGACGCGCCGATCCTTTTGATGTCGCTGGTCAGCGACACGGTTCCGCTGACCGATCTCGATGCTTTCGCGGAAAATGTCATCTCGCCGTCGCTGTCGACCATAGACGGCGTGGCGCAGGTCTCGATCTTCGGCCAACAGAAATACGCGGTGCGCATCCAGATCGACCCGACCGCGCTTGCCGCGCGCGGCATCTCGATCGATCAACTGCAGGCGGCGGTCGCCTCGGCCAACAGCAACACGCCGCTCGGCGTGCTGCAGAACGACAAGCAGCAGCTTACCATCACCGCCAACACGCAGCTGACTGACGCCGCCGGCTTCTCCAACATCATCATCGCCACCAAAAACGGTCACCCCGTGCGGCTGGGCGAGGTGACCCGTGTGGTCGATTCGGTGCAGACGACGACGACGGCGAGCTGGTATGACGGTACGCGCGCGATCATCATGGCGGTGCAGCGCCAGCCCGACGCCAACACTGTCGACGTCGTCGACAAGGTCAAGGCCATGCTGCCGTCCTTCAAGGACCAGATGCCGGCCGCCGCCGACATCAAGCTGCTTAACGACCGCTCCAGTTCGATCCGTCAGGCCGTCGATGATGTCCAGTTCACGCTGCTGTTGACCATCGCGCTGGTGGTCATGGTGATCTTCGTGTTCCTGCGCCGGGTGACGGCGACTATCATCCCGGCCGTGGCGGTGCCGATCTCGCTGATCGCCACGCTCGGCGCGATGTTCCTGTTCGGCTTTTCCATCGACAACATATCGCTGATGGGCCTGACGCTGGCGGTCGGCCTCGTCGTCGACGACGCCATCGTGATGCTTGAAAACATCTTCCGCCATATGGAGGAGGACGGGCTGTCGGCCTTCGACGCATCGCTGAAGGGCGCGCGCGAAATCGGCTTCACCATCATTTCGATCTCGATCTCGCTGGTCGCGGTGTTCATCCCCGTGCTGCTGATGGGTGGCGTCATCGGGCGCATCTTCAACGAGTTCGCCGTCGTGGTGACGGTCGCCATCCTGGCGTCGATGTTCGTGTCGCTGACGCTGACGCCGATGCTGTGCTCGCGGCTGCTGTCGGTGACCAAAGCCGACCGCGACAAGCATGGCCCCGGCCATAAGCAGGACCTCGTCACCCGCGGCTACGACAAGGTCTTGAGCTTCTGCCTGCGGCATACCTTCCTGGTGTTCCTCGTTTTCGTCGGCACCGCGGCAGCGTCGGTGTGGCTGATCCAGACTTCGCCGAAGGGTTTCTTCCCGCAGGAGGACATCGGCCAGATATCGGTGACCACCATCGCACGCCAGGACATCTCTTTCGACGCCATGTCCAGGCTGCAAGGACAGGTCGCCAGCGTCTTCTCGCATTCGCCCTATGTCGACCATGTGGCGTGGTCGGCGGGCAGCGGCAACAATGCGCTCAACCAGGGGCAGCTTTTCGTCCAGCTCAAGGGCAAGGACCAGCGCCCCGATATCGAGAAGGTGCTTTCGGACCTGCGCAAGCAACTGGCCGGCGTGGCGGGCATCGAGACCTACATGCAGCCGGTGCAGAATTTGAGGCTGGGCTCGCGGTCGTCGGCCAGCGCCTACCAGCTCGTGGTTCAGGGCCTTGATACCGGCCTGACCGATATCTGGGCGCAGAAACTGAACGACGCGATGGCCGCCGATCATGCGAACTTCACCGACGTCACCAGCGACCTGCAGAACAATGCGCTGCAGGCTACGCTGGTGGTGGATCGCGACAAGGCCGCCCAGCTCGGTATCGACACCGACACGTTGCGCTCCGCCCTCTATGGCGGGTTCGGCACCGACCAGGTTTCGACAATCTTCGGTTCGGCCGACAGCTACGAAGTCATCACCGAGCTCGATCCCAAGATCGAGTGGTCGCCCGAGCGGATGCTGGCCATCCAGATGAGGACGGCGAGCGGCAGTCTTGTTTCGCTCGGCGCCTTCGCCCGGGTCGATCGCACGGCCGGCGCCCTGACGGTCAACCAGCTCGGCCAGCTTCCAGCCGTGACCATCTCCTACAATCTGCCGCAGGGCGTGGCACTGGGCGACAGCGTGACGCGCATCAATGCGCTCAAGGAGCAGATCGGCATGCCGACGGTGATCTCGACCACCTTCGCCGGCACGGCCAAGACCTTCCAGGATTCTCTTGCCAACCAGGGTTTTCTGGTCGGCGGCGCAATCCTGACGATCTATATCGTGCTCGGCATCCTCTACGAGAGCTTCATCCACCCGCTGACCATCCTTACCGGCCTGCCATCGGCCGTGCTGGGAGCGGTCGTTGCGCTGCGCTTCGCCGGCATGGATCTGTCTGTTATCGCGGTGATCGGCATCCTGATGCTGATCGGCATCGTCAAGAAGAACGGCATCATGATGGTCGACGTCGCGCTTGAACTGCGACGAGAAGGCATGTCCGCGACCGAGTCGATCCACAAGGCCTGCCTGATGCGGTTCAGGCCGATCATGATGACGACGCTGGCGGCGCTGATGGGCACGTTCCCGATTGCGCTCGGCACCGGGGCCAGCGCCGAACTGCGCCAGCCGCTGGGCGTTGCCGTTGTCGGCGGCCTGCTTGCCTCGCAGGCACTGACCCTGTTCGTGACGCCGGTGATCTATGTCTACATGGAGAATTTCTCGGGCTGGCTGGTCGGGCTCTGGTCGAAGCGCAAGGGCGAGCCGGGCCCGGTCGAAGCGGGGGATCAGCCCTCGCTGTTCAAGCCTAGGGAAGACATGCTGCCAGAACCGCAGCAGGCGGCGGCCGAATGATGTGACAGGGCCAGCGCCATGTGCCGTTGGCCCAAGCCGTTGCGCTTGCGGCGGCATCACTGGAAACGTAGTTTGCGGCCATGTCACACGATCATGACCACGACAACGAACTCGATCCGTTTGCCGCCCGCGTGCGCGCGCTGGAAACCATCCTCACTCAGAAGGGGCTGATCGATCCGGCCGCGATCGACGTCATCGTCGACACCTACGAGACGAAGATCGGCCCGCGCAATGGCGCCAGGGTGGTGGCGAAAGCCTGGAGCGATCCTGGCTTTGCCGACTGGCTGAAGCTCGACGCGACGGCGGCGATCGAATCGCTGGGCTATACCGGCCGCCAAGGCGAGCACATGCAGGCGGTGTTCAACACCGAGGAGACGCACAATCTCGTCGTCTGCACGCTGTGCTCCTGCTATCCGTGGTCGGTGCTCGGCCTGCCGCCGGTCTGGTACAAGGCGCCGCCCTATCGTTCGCGCGCGGTGATCGATCCGCGCGGCGTGCTGGAAGAATTTGGACTGACGCTGCCGGCCGGGACAAAAATACGCGTCTGGGATTCGACCGCGGAGCTGCGCTATCTCGTCGTGCCGATGCGGCCTGAGGGCACCGAGGGCTGGAGCGAGGAGCGGCTGGCGGAGCTGGTCAGCCGTGACGCGATGATCGGGACCGGCCTGGCCCAAAGACCTGAAATAGAGGGGCAGCCGGCATGAACGGGCCGCACGATCTCGGCGGGCAGATGGGGTTCGGCCCCGTCGCGCCCGAAAAGGACGAGCCGTATTTCCATGCCGCCTGGGAAAGGCGGGCGCTCGGCGTGACGCTGACTGCCGGCGCCATGGGCGCGTGGAACATCGACGAGAGCCGGCACGCACGGGAATCGCTGCATCCGGCTGTCTACTATTCATCGAGCTACTACCAGATATGGATCAAGGCGCTGGAGGTGCTGTTGAACCGCCATGGCTTCGTCAGCGAGCGCGATCTCGAAGCGGGCAAGGCAGTCGATCCGGCAGCGACGCCCAAGAGGGTGCTGAAGGCGGAAAACGTGCCCGCAGTGCTGGCCAAGGGTGGTCCTTGCGACCGGCCGGTGGCGCGGCCGGCGCGGTTCAAGGCCGGCGACCCCGTACGGACCAAAAACCTCAACCCGACCGGCCACACGCGGCTGCCGCGCTATGCGCGCGCCAAGCAGGGGGTGATTGAGACGGTGCACGACGGTTTCGTGTTCCCCGACAGCAACGCGCATGGACACGGCGAAAATCCGCAATGGGTCTACACCGTGGTTTTCGAAGGGCCGGAAATCTGGGGCGAGGGCGCCGACCCGGCGCTGAGCGTCTCGATAGACGCCTGGGAGAGCTATCTTGAGCCGGCGTGATACGGATCTGCCCGAGCTGCCGCCGGGCGTCGATGCGCCGGTGTTTGCCGAGCCGTGGCAGGCTGAGGCGTTCGCCATGACGGTGGCGTTGCACGACAAGGGCCTGTTTTCGTGGAGCGAGTGGGCGCAGGCGCTGTCGATCGAAGTGAAGAAGCCAGGCGCCGCGGCTGACGGCCATGACTATTACGAACATTGGCTGGCCGCGCTGGAAAGCCTGCTTGCCACCAAAGGGCTGGCCGCGAAGTCGGATGTCGACGCCATGGCTGAAGCCTGGGAGCGCGCCGCGCATGCCACGCCGCACGGCAAGCCGATCCTGCTGGAAAACGATCCCCAGCCGATTCGATAAGGCGTGGGGTGAGCTTGTATGTTCCCTTTACGTTCTTGTCTGCGCCTGATAGCCTGACCCGTCGGCGGCATTGAAGCGTCCCGGCGCATCGATGATGGTGGCGGCTGTCTTGTCTTTCCCTTGCGAATCCGGTCTCTCGCGCTGATGGAATTCTCTCCCCAACAGGACGACGCGCTGAAGGCGGTCGCCCAATGGCTGAAGACCGGCCAGCCGCAGCTGTTCCGGCTGTTCGGCTATGCCGGCACCGGCAAGACGACCTTGGCGCGGTATTTCGCCGAACATGTCGACGGCCAGGTGCAGTTCGCCGCCTTCACCGGCAAGGCGGCGCAGGTGCTGCGCTCCAAGGGCGCGGTCAATGCGCGCACCATTCATTCGCTGATCTATCGGCCGAAGGGCGAGGAATCGGTATCGGACGAGGTCACCGGCAAGACCTCGATGTCGCCGACCTTCTCGCTTAACCGCCAGAGCCCGATTACGCGGGCGAAACTGGTCGTCATCGACGAATGCTCGATGGTCGACGAGCAGCTCGGCCGCGACCTGATGAGTTTCGGCACGCCGATCCTGGTGCTGGGCGACCCCGGCCAGCTGCCGCCGATCTCGGGCGGCGGCTTCTTCACCGACCACGAGCCGGATTTTTTGCTGACCGAAATCCACCGGCAGGCGCGCGACAACCCGATCCTGCGGCTGGCGCTCGATGTGCGTGAGGGCCGTGAATTCATGCGTGGCGACTATGGCACGGCGCAGGTGATCGGCAAGGAAGACGTTACCCAGGAGCTGGTGCTGAAGGCGGACCAGGTGCTGGTCGGCACCAACCGCACGCGTCGCCGCTACAATCAGCGGCTGCGCGAGCTCAAGGGCTTCAACGCCGATTATCCGCAGGCCGGCGACAAGCTCGTCTGCCTGCGCAACGATCCGGCCAAGGGCCTGCTCAACGGCTCGCTGTGGAAGGTGATGACCTCGTCGCGCGAGACGGTGAAGCCCGGCATCAACCTTCTGGTGTCGCCGGAAGAGGACGATCCGGATCGCGGCGTCGCCAAGATCAAGCTGCTCAAGGCGGCGTTCGAGGATCCCGATGCCGACATCCCGTGGCAGCAGAAGAAGCGCTTCGACGATTTCGACTATGGCTACGCGCTGACCGTGCACAAGGCGCAGGGCTCGCAATGGAACGAGATCGTGCTGTTCGATGAAAGCTGGGCCTTCAAGGAAACCCGCCAGCGCTGGCTCTACACCGCCATCACGCGGGCGGCCGAGCGGCTGACGATCGTCAGGTAGGGGCGCCGGATGCTGTTGCCCCGATGGGCTGCGCGGCAAGCCATTGCCAGGCGGCGGCCTCGTCCTCCGCTTTGAAGTGCCTGATTTCAACGGGCGGGGGGGACGGCAGAAAGCGTTGTGCGTCCGCTATCCAGTCCGGTTCGCCGATGGTTGCGCAACGGCCGACATGTTCCAATGCATGGATGGCGCCCTGCTTCAGGGTCTCGTCCGCGATGTCGGCCCAGTCGACGCCATCGTGGTCGACGAGGCGCACCAGCACATCGATGCGCGGATGCAGGGCATAGGCTGCCTCCAGCAGCCCGAAAAGATTTTCACCGTCGGCCGCGGAAACGTGCCCGACGACATCGATGGCGAAAAGGTCGTCGCGGCTGGTCTCGATACGGCGAATTGCCGGAACCTCATCGAGAAAATTCATCGGCGCTTTCCTTTCCCGGCTCGTTCATCAGGCTTGGAACACCCGAAACCCCCAGTCTGTTCCCACCAAAGGCATTACTGTTCCCGTCAAAGGCATTATAGGTGGGCGCGTCGAATGATTTCCGAGGCCGCCCGCATGCCTGCAAAGCTCTCCGTCAACCTCAATGCCATCGCCATGCTGCGCAACCGGCGCGACCTGCCGTGGCCAAGCGTGACCGGCCTCGGCCGCATTGCGCTGGTGGCCGGGGCGCATGGGCTGACGGTGCATCCGCGCCCCGACGAGCGGCACACAAGACACTCCGATCTGCCTGAGATCCGGTCGCTGATCGACGACGAGTTTCCGCGCGCGGAATTCAACATAGAGGGCTATCCGACCGAGGATTTCCTGTTGCTTGTGGAAAAGCATCAGCCTGAACAGGTGACTTTGGTGCCGGACGATCCGGCCCAGGCGACATCGGACCATGGCTGGAACTTCGCCACCCAGGCCGCGTTCCTTACACCGATCGTCAAACGCTTGAAAAAAGGGGGCTTTCGCGTGTCGCTGTTTTCCGACCCTGATCCCGATTGGGTGGCGGCCGCACGCGACACCGGTGCCGATCGCATCGAGCTCTATACTGGTCCATATGGCAGCTATCACACAGGTTCCGCCAAAGCGGCCAAAGAGCTGGAAAGATTGGGAAAAACCGCTGACGCGGCGCTTGCCGCCGGGCTGCAGGTCAATGCCGGGCACGATCTGGTGGTCGGCAATCTGCCGGCGCTGGTCAAGCGCATTCCAGCATTGGCCGAAGTGTCGATCGGACATGGGTTGACAGCCGACGCGTTGGAGTATGGCATGGCCGGCACGGTGGGTCGGTTCCTCAAGGCCTGCGGATGGTAGCGATGGGCAGCCTGGCGCGGCAGGCATGGCAGCCATTACGCGACGGCACTTGATATTGCATCGCAGCAAGCGTAGAGCACCGCGCGCTTATCGGAGTGTCGTCCATGGCCCTTACCAACACTGGTAGTGAGGCAGAACCCGTCGAACAATCGAGCCATTCGGAAGTCGAACAGCACAGCACCAAGGTTCTGATGCTGGGCGCGCTCGGTGTCGTCTATGGGGATATCGGCACCAGCCCGATCTACGCCTTTCGCGAGGCGCTGGTGGCGTCGTCGGGCGGCAATGTCGCCCAGCGCGGCGATATTCTCGGCGTGCTGTCGCTGATCATCTGGTCGCTGACGATCATCGTCACCATCAAATACATCATGTTCGTGCTGCGCGCCGACAACCGCGGCGAGGGCGGCGTGCTGTCGCTGATGGCGCTGGCGCGCGGCAGTTTCCCCAAGCGTTCAGCATTGATGCTCGCTATCGGCATCGTCGGGGCATCGCTTTTCTTCGGTGACGCCGTCATCACACCGGCGATTTCGGTGCTGTCGGCGGTTGAGGGCATGAATGTCGTCACGCCGACCTTCCAGCCCTATGTCGTGCCGCTGACATTGGTCATCCTTGCCATGGTGTTCGCGGTGCAGCGCTTTGGCACGGGCGGGGTGGGATTGGTGTTCGGCCCGGTGACCGCGGTATGGTTCCTGGCCATCGGCCTTTCCGGCCTCAACCACATCATCGCCGATCCGGAAATCCTGTGGGCGGTGAGCCCGCACTATATCGTCGCCTTCCTGATCAATTCGCCCGATGTCGCCTTCGTGACCATCGGCGCCATCTTTCTCGCCGTGACCGGCGCCGAAGCGCTCTATGCCGATCTCGGCCATTTCGGCCGCAAGCCGATCGTGCTGGCCTGGCTGGCGATCGTGTTTCCCTGCCTGCTGCTCAATTATGCCGGGCAGGGTGCCTTCGTGCTGGCCAAGAATGGCGTCGTCGGCCATCCGTTCTTCGAGATGAACGAAGGCTGGACGCTGATCCCGATGGTCGTGCTGGCGACCGCCGCTACCGTCATCGCCAGCCAGGCGGTGATATCAGGCGCGTTCTCGCTGACCAGGCAGGCGGTGCAGCTCAACATGCTGCCGCGGCTCGAAATCCTGCACACGTCGGAGAAACAGTCCGGCCAGATCTACATGCCGCGCGTCAATCTTCTGCTGGCGCTGGTGGTGATGATGCTGGTGGTCGGCTTCGGCGAGTCCAGCAGGCTGGCGTCGGCCTACGGTATTTCGGTGACCGGCAACATGCTGGTGACGACGGTGCTGCTCTATGTCGTCATGACGCGCATCTGGAAATGGCGGCTGTGGGTGGCAATCTCGCTTACGGCGCTGTTCGGCTTCATCGATGTCGGCTTCTTTGCTTCCAACATCGTCAAGGTGTTCGAGGGCGGCTGGGCCTCGCTGGCCGTGGCCTTCACCGTCGTGCTGGCCATGTGGACCTGGGTGCGCGGCAGCCGCTATCTGTTCGACAAGACCCGCCGCAACGAGATCCCGCTCGATTTCCTTGCCGGCAATTTGTTGAAGAAGAAGCCGCAGCTGGTCTCCGGCACCGCCGTCTTCCTCACCAGCGATCCGCTAAGCGCGCCAACCGCGCTGATGCACAGCCTGAAGCACTACAAGGTGCTGCATGAGCAGAACGTCATCCTTTCGGTGGTGACCGCGCCGCAGCCGGTGGTGCCCGACAGCGACCGGGTCAAGATGGAGACGGTCAACGAGCTGTTCATGCGGGTGACGCTGACCTTCGGCTACATGGAGCAGCCCAACATCCCGCGCGCACTGGCGATCTGCCGCAAGCAGGGCTGGAAGTTCGACATCATGACGACCTCATTCTTCCTGTCGCGGCGTTCGCTCAAGGCCTCGCCCAATTCCGGCATGCCGGTGTGGCAGGACCGGCTGTTCATCGGCCTGGCCCGCACTGCGGCCGACGCGACGGAGTATTTCCAGATCCCGACCGGGCGCGTGGTCGAGATCGGCACGCAGGTGGCGATCTAGGCCATGCCGGATCGGCGAATGGACTGTGCCGTCCGGCACAGTCCATGTCACTCCGCTTCAGCCGGCCAGCGCGGCCTTGTTTGCCTCGAGGAACTGCTTCAACGTCTTCGACTTGCGGCCGGAAAGCGTCTCGACCGCGTCCGTCACCATGGCGATGCGGCCGGAACGCGTGTTGGCGTCGAACGACACGATGATGCGGGCAAAGTCCTCGGGAACGCCAGCCGCCTTCACGCCTTCGGTCAAGGCTTCATCCGAAACCTGGACGACATCGAGCGGCTTGACGGTGACCTCGCTTACCAGGGCGGCGATCTCGGCCGTCGTGTAGGCCTGCGGGCCGGTCAAGGTGTAGGTCTCGCTTTCGCTTGATGCGTCAGCGAGGCCGGCGGCGATCGCTGCCGCCATGTCGTCGCGCGCACCGTGCGCCATGCGGCCGTCGCCGGCGGACGTGTACCATTTTCCCGAAGCGATCGCGTGCGGCAGGGCCATGAACAGGTTCTCCTGGTACCAGCCGTTGCGGAAGATCGTGTAGGGGATGCCGCTCGCTTTGATCGCCTGCTCGGTGCTGTAGTGATCATTGGCAAACAGCACCGGCGAAACCGGTTCCGGGTTGGGCATCGAGGTGTAGAGAAGGTGGAAAACACCGGCCTTTTTAGCGGCGGCAACCGCGTTCTGGTGCTGCCTCAGGCGCTTGCCGTGTAGCAGGTCGATCTCGCCGGTCGAGATGATCAGCACCCTGTCGGCGCCCTTGAAAGCAGCCTCCAACGATAGTGTGTCGTCGAAGTCAGCCGCCCTTGTGATGACGCCTCGCGCCGCCAACTCGGCGAGGTTGTCCGGATTGCGGGTGGCGGCGATGATCCGGCCCGCGGGGACCTTGAACGTGTCCAGCAGGTGGTTGATGACGCCGCGGCCGAGCTGGCCGGAAGCGCCGGTGACGAGAAGGGTTTGGGTCATGGAAGATCCTGACGTTGCGCCGCTAAGGCGGTTCGAGTGGTGGTCTCAAAAAGAGACCAGCACTAAAATAGGAATTGACCCAGAGCCGTAAAGAAGGCAGTTTTTCGGGAGGTAGGCACGCGCAGGGAACCAGCGGTGGACAGCAAGATTGTCAATCTGAGATCGAAGTTGGAGGTCTACAAGGCGGTCTCCGGCGGCGGCAACTTCTCCAATTGTCCGGTCCGCGAGGTCATACAGGGCGTGAGCGGCAAATGGAGCTCGCTGCTGATGATGGCTTTGGCCGAGCAGCCCTATCGCTTCGGCGAGTTGCGGCGGCTGGTGCCTGACATTTCACAGCGCATGCTGACGCAGACGCTCTACGATTTGCAGCGCGACGGCTATGTGCATCGCGAGGTGTTCCCGACCAAGCCGCCGAGCGTCGAGTACAGCCTGACCGATCTCGGGCATTCGATGTTCGGCGCCTTGCATCAGCTGATCCTGTGGGCCGAGCTCAATCATGATGCGGTGCGCGGCGCACGCGCCGATTTTGATGCCGCCCAGGGCTGACCTGCGGCGCAAAGCCGTTGGTGACGGCTTGATTTCGTCCCGCCGCTGAAGGATTGTCCGGCCAATCCGGCTTTGGGGGCACTGGCATTTCCTATGATATCGCAATTGCAGGCGCCGGGCCGGCGGGACTGGCCGTGGCGCTCTATCTCAAGCGTGCCGGGCATCGGGTCACGGTCTTCGAGCGCTTCGATGAACCGAAGCCGGTCGGCTCCGGGCTGATCCTGCAGCCGACAGGGCTGACGGTGCTGGCCGATCTTGGCCTGCTTCCCGACATACTGGCGCTGGGCAGCCGCATCGACCGCCTGCATGGCGCCGATGCTTCCACTGGCCGTACCGTGCTCGATGTCCGCTACGATGCGCAACGCGGTGGCCGCTTCGGGCTGGCGGTGCACCGGGCGGCTTTGTTCGGCGTGCTTTTCCGCGCCGCGCAGAGCGAGGCGATCGCCATCGAGACCGGCGTCGAGATCGAGGCCCTGGAGACCGGCGAACGGGCGACGCTGATCTGTGGCAACGGGCGGAGGGCAGGGCCATTCGATCTGGTCGTCGACGCCAGCGGTTCGCGCTCGAAACTGCGCCGCGAAAGCGCTCCAGGCGAGCCGCGGCCACTCACCTATGGCGCGTTCTGGGCCTCGCTCGGCTGGCGCGGCGATGGTTTCGACGAGCACGCGCTGCTGCAACGCTACGACAAAGCGAGCGTGATGATCGGCGTGCTGCCGATCGGCCGGCCGCAGCCGGGCGCTGAAAAGATGGCGGCCTTCTTCTGGAGCCTGAAGCCGTCGGATGCCGATGAGGTGCGCGTTCGCGGCCTGAACGCCTGGAAGGAGAGGGTGGTCCGGCTGTGGCCGCAGAGCGAGGCATACACCAGCCAGATCGACAGTTTCGACCAGCTCTCGCTGGCCCGCTACGGCCACCACACGATGAAGCTTCCGGCCGGTAGGCGATTGGCCGTCATCGGCGACGCTGCGCATTCCACCAGTCCGCAACTCGGGCAAGGGGGCAACATGGCGCTGCTCGACGCGGCGGCGCTCAGCCATGCGCTGGTGCTGACAACGAGTGTCGAGGCAGCACTGGAGGCCTATGCGAAGGCGCGGCGCTGGCATGTCCGCATCTTCCAGGCGCTGTCGCTGGCATTCACGCCGTTCTACCAGTCGGATTCGGTGGCGCTGCCCTTCATCCGCGACAGGCTGGTGGCGACGGTGGCAAAAATCCCGCCGGCGCCGCAATTCCTTGCCTCGATGGTGGCTGGAACCGTGACCAATCCCTTCAAGCGGATCGGACTCAAGGAAACACGGTGGGATTTCGAACAAAATCCGGGTCATGATACGACCGCATCCTAGAGTTTTCGCCTCAGACCGATCCGCATGAACGTTGTCATGTCCATAGTCCGAAAATCGCTAAGCCTGATGCAGGTCGTTGCATCTGTCCTGGCCACTCGGTCGTGGCGCCGCCCTTGCCGACGGCGCAAGCTCAGACGCCGGGCCAAGCCGGTCAGCAGGCTCCAGCAGGCAGTGAAGAGGCGCTGAAAGTTCGGATCGATGCGGCCTACAAGCTGATGATGGAGGTGGCGCGTTTCGACGACGGTTACGTGCAGTTGCGGGCAGCGCTGCTCGATGCGGCCAGGAGCGACCTCTATGAATTTACGGTCGAGAGTTACTCGAACGCCGGCGCGACATTTCTCAACAACCAGATCCTCGACAACGCCGAGGAGATTTTTGCCGAAGGCCTGAAAACCAGGGCGATGCAGCAGGATGTCGCGAAGCGTGCCGATTTCTATCTCAATTACGCAATGCTGAAACAGGCCGAGAAAGACTATCAGGGCTTCGTTTCCATGTGCGCTACGGCAACCAATCTCTACGCCCACTACCAAGGCACGGAATCCCTGGAACTCATGTATGCCAACGATGTGCTGGCGACAGGGATCGCTGCATTCGGTCAAATCGCTGCGGCGATCAACGTCGACCAGCGCAATCTGGAGATTGCGGAGCGGGTGCTTGGCCAGGATGATCGCTTCACCTGGAAGCTGCAGAACAATCTGGCCGACATGCTGCGTCAGATCGGGGCACCGACACGCGCCTTACAGTACGACCTGAATGTGCTCGAGAAACGCATCGGCTACTACGGGCCAAATCACTTCAACGTTCTGGTCAGCGCCAACAACACGGCTCAGGATTATCTCGACCTCGCCAAGTACGACGAGGCCTTGCGCTATTTTCAGCAGGACCGGGATATCGCCGTCGTTCTCAAGCAGGAAGGCAATTTGATTGAGCAGGCCGATGCGTGGCTGCTCTACACCAGGGCTCTTTCCGGTGCACAGCCGCTCGACGCGCCGACGCTCGCACGCTTGCTGCCGCTGACCAACGACTCGAGTTATCCCGAGATATTGGCAATCAAGATCGCCAACCTGCTCGCCGCGCATTTCGCCGCCATGGGCGATACCGAAAACAGCATGAACCAACTCGATCGGGCCTATAGCATCGCCGGATCGACATACGGATCGGTGCACCCGCTGACCTTTGCCGCGCGGCAGGCCATGGCCAACCTCAAGGCGAAGACGAATCCCGAGGCTGCAGCCACCGATTTTGCGGCTCTCAACCATGACATGTTGCGTTGGAATTGGTTCCAGGTGAGCACGGCCGCCAACCCGGTCGTCGCTGAAGCCAGCCGCGCCTTGGCCGATGACATGCTCTACGACTATGCGCGGCTGGCAAAAAACAACGCATCGGCAGTGCCGGCATTCGCTGAAGCGGTGCGTCGCTGGCCGACACTCGAAAACGACAAACGGGATCAGTTGCGCAGACTGTCGCGTTTGATCGATCCGAACGATATGGAGACACGGCATTTGATCCAGGCCGGGATACGGCTGTCCCTGGCCTACCAGGAGGCTGCTTCCAGTGGCGACAGTGCCGACGATCCAGGTGCGGTACAGCCCGACCAGGCTCAGGCGGCGTACGAAAAGGCGATCACGAGAGTTACGACCAAGTACAGCTTCGACCAAAGCGTGGTGGACAAGCCTCTGCCGATGGCCAACACGCTGCTGAAGCCCAACGAGGCGCTGATCGATTATTTCATCACTCGCAAGTGGCGGGCGGACCGCGAGAGCGCCGATCCGCTGGAAGACGAACGGCTCTACGCGATCGTCACGCGCAAGGACCAGCAGCCGTCGCTCTATGACCTCGGCGATCCGCGCCGGCTCATCCCAGCCGCCCGGGAAACCCGCATGGCAAACCTCAGGTCGACCCGCTCCGCGCAGGAGCGTGGCGCTGTGACCCTGGTCGATCTGAACGCGACATTCACAGGGCTTTACGCCGGTCTGATCGCACCTCTGGAGCCGTCGCTTGGCGGCGCCGACACGCTTTTCGTGGTGCCGGACGGCAAGCTGTTTTCGGTGCCATTCCCCTTGCTGCAGGACAGCAAGGGCGCGTCGCTCGATGATCGCTTCCTGGTGCGCATGCTGACCCGGCCGGAATCGCTGTTGAACGCAGGCGTCGATCAGAGTTTTCCCAAGTCCGGCAAGGGCTTGCTGGCCGGCGGCCTGGATTACGCACGGGGTGCGGAGAAGGGTGCCGAACCGCTACCGGGTACCCGCAAGGAGGTCGACGCGATCGCCTCGATCCTGCACGGCGATCATTATTCGGTCGAGACCCTTACCGGAACCACTGCCGGCGAACG
Organism: Mesorhizobium sp. M7A.F.Ca.MR.148.00.0.0; assembly: GCF_003997735.1. Lineage (NCBI taxonomy): Bacteria > Pseudomonadati > Pseudomonadota > Alphaproteobacteria > Hyphomicrobiales > Phyllobacteriaceae > Mesorhizobium > Mesorhizobium sp. M7A.F.Ca.MR.148.00.0.0. The sequence goes on from NZ_RZTB01000024.1 coordinate 51,866, forward strand.
GGCGCTGCGCAAGGACATCGAGCAGGCCACGGTCGCGCATCTGGCCACACATGGTGCCTACCGCGACGAGAAAGAGGGCGGCGTCGGTGCCGTGAATGCGCTGTGGCAGAGTGAGGTCGTGCTGTCCCAGTCGGGAAACCGGCAATCGATGAAGCGCGATGATGATGACGGCCGGCTCTATGGCATGGAGCTGATGATGTGGGATTTGTCGAATCTCGACCTGCTTGTGCTCTCCGCCTGCGAGACGGCCCGTGGCCAGGAGACATTCGTCGGCGGTTTGCGCGGCCTGCCGACGGCAATCAACATTGCCGGTGCGAAGCGCTCGTTGCTAGCCCTTTGGCCTGTGGACGATGCGGGAACCGCTGCCTTCATGGTGAGCTTCTACGGCCATCTCGCCGCCGGGCGGACTTATCCGGAAGCGCTGCGCCAGGCCCGTCGCGATGCCCGCGACGGCGAGATATCAGGCGCGCAGGACCCTCGGGTGTGGGCCGCCTTCGTCATGTTCGAAAACTGACGGCCACGAGCCAACGCTTGCCCGCGATCGATCCGTTCAAGCGGATCGGGCTGGCCGAAGCGCGGTGGCCGGATTGTTTTGCCGGATGAGCCCTGAAAGGTGCGATCCCTTCGCTTGCAGGAAAGCATGCAGGCGCTGCGGATAGTCCGGCGCCACGGCTTGCCTGATCGACGGGCGCTCACTCAACGTTTTGCGCCAGGCTCGGACGAGCGGTTTGCCGTCCAGAATGCCGAAATCACCGATGCGGTCGAAGACATCGAGGTAGCGGAAGACCGGACCGTAAACGGCGTCGACCAGCGAAAAGTGCTTGCTGGCGAACCAGGGTCCGCCGGGCTCGTCCGCCAGCTCGGCTTCGAGGCGATCGAACATGGCGGACAGCGCGCTGGATTCGGCCAGGAAGCCAGCTTCGGTCGAGGCTGAATAGAACCGGCCGATGGCGTTGAGGGTTGCCGAACCGAACTCGATCCAGGCGCGATGACGGGCGCGGGCATAGGGGTCGGCAGGGTGGAGGGGATTGGCTTGCGTCTCTTCGAGGAATTCGAGGATGACGGCCGATTCGAAGATGACCGTTTCCTCGCCATTTCGCTGCACGCGCAGCAGCGGCACCTTGCCGAGCGGCGAGATCGCCTTGAACCAGTCCGGCTTGTTGGCCAGGTCGATATCGATGCGCTCGAACGGCACGCCCTTTTCGGCCAGCGAAATCGCGGCGCGCTGCACATAGGGGCAGAGGTGATGGCTGACGAGAATGAGCTTGTGGTTCATGGGGTTTTCCAAAGTTAATGCAATTGCATCTATGTAGATGCGCACGCATCTATCGTCAAGCTTGATGCAATTGCATCTATCGCCTAAGGGTGCGCCATGACCGAGAAAGCCACGCCTTCGCCCGAAGCCATCAAGGCCTGGGCTCGCCTGATGCGCGTATCGCGCCAGCTGATGGAGAGCGCCGAAGAGGCATTGAAGGCCGCCGGCCTGCCGCCGCTTGCCTGGTACGACGTGCTGCATGAGCTCGCCGAGGCGGGCGAGGGCGGGCTGCGGCCGTTCCAGCTCATCGAGCGCACGCTGTTTGCGCAATACAACATTTCGCGCCTGCTGGTCCGGCTCGAGGCCGATGGGCTCGTCGAGAAACTGCCGGTGGCCGATGACGGCCGTGGCCAGACCATCCGCATCGCGGCCAAGGGGCGAGAGACACGCCGCCAGATGTGGGCTGTCTACGGACGCTCGATCGCCGAACTGGTTGGCGCCAAATTGTCGGCGGATGAGCTGACCATGGTCTCGACACTGCTTGGTCGGCTGCGCCATCCGCCAGCCGGCGACTAAGCAAGGCCTGTCGCGCCAACGCCCATTAGCTTTGCAGATATTTTGCGCCCGCCCTCTTGCGCGCAGCCTCGGATTGCGCAATATGCCGAACCGTAACGTACGGTACGGCATATCGGAATGACCGGTGGCCCGACCTTTCGAGAGAAGAGCGTGTTGCACAGCGTGCCCGAGATCGACACCAGCGAAGCGCTGACAGAGCGACAGAAGGCCGTGCTCGACGCAGCGTTGCGGCTGCTGGTCGAAGAGGGCGATCAACTGACCATGACCGCCGTGGCGCGCCGCGCCAGCTGCTCCAAGGAAACGCTCTACAAATGGTTCGGCGACCGTGACGGGCTGCTGACGGCGACGGTGCAGTGGCAGGCCTCCAAAGTGCGGGTGGCGCCGGTTGACGGCAAGGGGCTCGATCTTGCCTCGCTGACCGCAAGCCTCGAACGCTTTGCCTCGGACTGGCTTAAGGTGATCTCCAGCGACACCTCGATCGCGCTCAACCGGGTTGCGGTCAGCCATGCCGGTTCGGGTAAGGACAATCTCGGCGCCGTGGTGCTGGAGAACGGCCGCTTCGCATTGGCCAAACGGTTGAAGCCGGTGCTTGAGGCCGGCCGACGGACCGGGCTTTTGGATTTCGCGGATGCCGAGACGGCGTTCCGCACCTTTTTCGGGCTGGTCGCCCGCGACGTGCAGATCCGTCTGCTGCTTGGCGACCGGCTGGAATTGACTGAGGCGGCGATCGGCGGCGATGCCGCGCGCGCGACGCAGCAGTTTCTCGCTCTACATGGAGCAACAACCGGCCGCAAGGCTGATTCATAAAACGGGAAGGAAGACAAAATGCGCGTCTATTACGATCGTGATGCCGATCTCAATCTGATCAAGGGCAAGAAGGTCGCCATCATCGGCTATGGCAGCCAAGGCAGGGCGCACGCGCTCAACCTCAAGGATTCCGGCGCCAAGGAAATCGCCATCGGTCTCAAGGCCGGCTCGGCGACCGCCAACAAGGTCGAGGCCGACGGGCTCAAGGTGATGAGCGTGGCCGACGCCGCCAAATGGGCCGACCTGATGATGATGGCAACGCCGGACGAGCTGCAGGCCGACATCTACAAGAACGAGATCGCGCCGAACATCCGAGATGGTGCCGCTATCGCCTTCGCGCACGGCCTCAACGTGCATTTCGGCCTGATCGAGCCGAAGTCGACGGTCGACGTCGTCATGATCGCGCCGAAGGGTCCCGGCCACACGGTGCGCGGCGAATACCAGAAGGGCGGCGGCGTGCCGTGCCTGGTCGCCGTCAACCAGGACGCCTCGGGCAATGCGCTCGACCTGGCCCTGTCCTACGCCTGCGGCGTCGGCGGCGGCCGTTCGGGCATCATCGAGACCAATTTCCGCGAGGAATGCGAGACCGACCTGTTCGGCGAGCAGGTCGTGCTGTGCGGCGGCCTGGTCGAGCTGATCCGGGCCGGTTTCGAGACGCTGGTGGAAGCCGGCTACGCGCCTGAGATGGCCTATTTCGAGTGCCTGCACGAGGTCAAGCTGATCGTCGACCTGATCTATGAAGGCGGCATCGCCAACATGAACTACTCGATCTCGAACACCGCCGAATGGGGCGAATATGTCTCGGGTCCGCGCATCATCACCGCCGAGACCAAGGCCGAGATGAAGCGCGTGCTGAAGGACATCCAGACGGGAAAATTCACCTCGGAATGGATGCAGGAATACCGCGCCGGCATGTCCCGCTTCAAAGGCATCCGCCGCAACAATGACAGCCACCAGATCGAGGAAGTCGGCGCCAAGCTGCGCGCGATGATGCCCTGGATTTCCAAGAACAAGCTGGTCGACAAGGCCAAGAACTGAGCGAAATCCACAAGCGCTCGAAAACAGCGGCTTCCATGAACAAAAACGGCGCCAAGTGGCGCCGTTTTTCATTCTGTCGGTCAGCTCAGCTACAGGTCAGCTCAATAGGGTGAGTAGCACTGCTGGCGCGGGCCGTTGTAGGGCTGGAAGGTGTTGTCGTAGGCCCGGTACGACCGGTAGCGGTTGTAGCACCATTGGACATGGGCGCTCGAAAGCCGTCCCGCGCGGTAGTAGCGGCGCGGCGCCGGCCGATCGTAGTAGTCGTAATTGTTGTACATGCTGCCGAGGCCGAGCCCCAGGCCAAGGCCCAGGATCGCGGCACTCGCGCCATCATCGTAATAACGGCCGCCGCGATAGTGATGGCGACCATGGCGCCAACGCCAGTTGTCTCCGCCATTCCAGTGACCGCCGCCGCCCTGCCAGTGTCGACGGCCGCCGTTCCAGTTGCCCGACCGGCGCCATCTCCAATCGTCGTTGTTGAACTGACGGTTGTTGCCGCCCGCCCAGCTGTCGCGGACAGGCGTGACATTCGGCGCCGCCGTGCTGGTGGGTATCGACAGATCCGGCTGCATGATCGGTCCGGCGGCGGACGGTGCCGTGACGCCGGAAAGGATACCGAGGGCTATCAGCCCCGATTTGACCGTGGAAGAAAAGAGCGAACTCATTGCACTCTCCAAGAGTTACAGGCCCCACGCCCACCCGAGGAATGGGGCAACAATGGATGTTTGCATCTGAACGGCGGATGAACGGAAAGGTTCCGTCAACCATGACGCGAGCGCACCCAGGACCAATCGATCTCAGATGGTGGTCCTGCGCGCTTGTTTTCCGAAGCACTTGCGGGCAAAGGTCATGGCATGTCGCTGCGCCTTGCCACCTTCAATGTCGAGAACCTGATGAACAGGTTCGATTTTTCCGGCTATCGCAACCAGCTCAACGAGGATCGAACACTGGCGCTGTTCGATATCCAGAGCGAGGCGGAATACAGGATCCTGGAGCAGGCCCGCGCCATCGCCCAGTCCGACGACACGCGCCAACTGACGGCGCTGGCGATCGCTGCCACCCGCGCCGACATCATCTGCATGCAGGAAGTCGACAATATCGAGGCGTTAAAGGCGTTCGAATACGGCTATTTGTTCAAAATGGTGGGGCAGGGCTACCGGCAGAAATACACCACATCGGGCAATGATTCGCGCGGCATCGACGTGGCCGTAATGATGCGCAACGAAACCGCGCAGGGCCAGCCGATCGAATTCGTGCGCATGACCAGCCACGCCTATGTCACCTACGAGCAGTTCGGGCTGCACACGCCGGAACTCGAGGCACTAGGCAATCAGGCCAATGAGCGCATTTTCCGGCGCGACTGCCTGGAGATCGACATCACCGTGGGCGGCGTGCCGCTGACGCTCTATCTCGTGCATTTCAAGTCGATGGGCTCGCCGCGCAACGGGCTCGACGGGCGCGAGGCGACGATGCCGGTGCGCATCGCGGAGGCGCAGGCCGTGCGGCGGATCATCGAGGAGCGCTTCGGCAAGGACTATGCCGCCGACAAGAGCTGGGCGATATGCGGCGACATGAATGATTATCGCCAGCGCGTGAAGGTGGCCGGCGATGCGATCGACGGCTACCGCTTCGAGGTGGTCGACGAAGCCCTGTCCTGCATCAACGTGCTGACGGCAGGCGGCTTTTGCGAAAATGTCGTCGAGAGGCGGCCGGAGATGAACCGCTGGAGTTTCTACCATACGCGAGGACCCGAAGAGCGGCATCTGTGCCAGCTCGACTACATCCTGTTGTCGAAGGGGCTCGCCGCCAGCAACGCAACGGCCGTTCCCGACATCATCCGCAACGGCCAGCCCTGGCGCACCATCTTTCCGCCGGGGCAGGAGGTCGACCGGTTTCCGCGCGCCGGCTGGGACCGGCCGAAGGCATCGGACCATTGCCCAGTGGCGATCACGCTGGACATGACCTGACGCATGAGTTTCGACCTTCCGCGCAACGTCATCCTGCCGGTCGACGACATCGACGTCCGGCTCGATCCCGGTCCGCACCCTTTCGCAAGGGACAATGCAGAGGCGATCGCCGAGAACTGGCAGCACGAAATCGCCGCCAATCCGGCGCTGTTCGACGGCATGGTGGTGCTGCTGTCGCAACTTGCCTACCGCGACAGCCGTCTCGTCGGCCGCTGCCACGCGGTCAATTACTCGACGTTCATGCTGTGGCGGAAGCGGCGCGAGAATTCGGGCGCCGAGCATGCCTATGCCCATGCCATGCTGGTGGCCGGCGACAATGCGCTGGTGGCGATCCGCATGGGTCCTCACACAGTCAACGCCGGCCGCGTCTATTTCGCCGCCGGCTCGTTCGAGCCGATCGATTTTCGCGATGGGCTGGTCGACGTCGATTTCAACATGATCCGTGAGGTGCGCGAAGAAACCGGGCTCGACCTGTCAGGTGCGGAACGCGGCAAGCGTTACCATGCCATGTCGACCAGCAGCGGCACGGTGATCTTTCGCCGCTACCACGCGGCGGCGCCTGCCGACGAGATCGCCAGGCGCATCTCAGCCTTCGTCGCCACCGAGACCGAGCCGGAGATCGAGGGACCGGTGATCATCCGCCATGCCGCCGACCTGCCGGATGGGCTGTCACCGCACATGAAGCCGCTGATCGAGTGGCATTTCGCAAACGGGAATTAAGGGCGCGTCTTGTTCTGCGCCGCGTTGCGATCGTTGCGGGCGGCGACGAGGAACAGGATGAAGCCGATGCCGAGCAAGCCGCCCATCGCCATACCCATGGTCTGGCCGAGGACTGCCTGGAAGTCAGCGGTGACGCGATCGGGATTGGCCATGCCGAAGCGGGCGAGATACCACCAGATGCCTGCAAGACCTGCCTCGATGACCACCATCGCCAGGACCAGTCGCGCCTTCTTGCTCATCCCGCATTCCTCCACCCAGGTGAATTGCCCTAGCATCGCGAACGGCGCGGCGACAGTGGCGGGCAGGGTGGAAACACCGAAGACTGTGCAAAACCGGTTGGAGCGCTGGCCGCATTTCCGACCGGGTTGCCCTATTCGTGCCTTAGCGCGTCGATCGGATCGAGCCTGGCGCCGCGCAGCGCCGGGAAGAAGCCGAACACCATGCCGATCAGCGCCGAAAAGCCGACGGCGAGCAGGATCACCGCCGGGCTCGGCGCGAACGGGATGGTCAGCGTCACCGCGGCGAGGCCGGCCAGCGCCAGCCCGATCAGGATGCCGATAATGCCGCCGAGCAGCGACAGCACCGTCGCCTCGACCAGGAACTGGATGAGGATGTGCTTTTCATGCGCGCCGATGGCGAGCCTTATGCCGATCTCGCGGGTGCGTTCGGTGACCGACACCAGCATGATGTTCATGATGCCGATGCCGCCGACCAGCAGGCTGACGCCAGCGACGGCGCCCAGCATGCCGGTCATGGTGGTTGTGGCGCTGGCCATGGCGTCGGCGATCTGGGTCATGTCGCGGATGGCGAAATCGCTCTCCCGGTCGGGCGTGATGCGGCGCGCGTCGCGCAAGATGTCCTCGACGCGCGGCTGCAGTTCGCTGGTCGGCGTGCGGTCGTCGGCGGCGATGTAGATGTTGTCGATGTCGCGGTTGCCGGCGATGCGGCGCTGGTAGGCATGCAGCGGCATCAGCACGACATTGTCCTGGTCCTGGCCGAAGCCGGTATATCCCTTGGGCTCGAGCAGGCCGATGATCTTGCAGGAGGTGCGGTTGACGCGGATGATCTCGCCCTCGGGATCGCCGGCGCCGAAGAACTGCTGGCGCACGGTCTCGCCGATCAGGCACACGCCTGTGCCCGAGCGAGTTTCGGAATCGCTGAACGGGCGGCCCGACACCAGCTTCCAGTCGCGCGCATCGAGATAGGCGCTGTCGGTGCCGGTGACGCCCGAGGTCAGGCTCTCGGTGCCGAAGATGACACGGACCTGTTTTTGCGAGGCCGGCGAAATCGCGCGGGCACCGCTGAGATGCGCCACAAGTGCGGCTAGTTCCTTTTCCGCCAGCGGACGCACCACCTGGTCGAGCCCGCCCGGTCCGCCGGGGCCGGCCGGGCGGCCGGAGCGGACGACCAGCAGATTGCTGCCGAGCTTGGAGATGTCGGCCTTGACCTTTGCTGTGGTGCCCGAGCCGATGGTGAGCATGGCAATGACGGCGGCAACGCCGATGACGATGCCGAGCAAGGTCAGGAACGAGCGCAGCACGTTGCGGCGGATCGAGCGCAGCGAGAGGCGGACGGTTTCCCAGATCATGGCTGTGCGATCCCCAGCTTCCTGGAATCCGAAGCGACATGGCCGTCGAGGAAGCGGATGGTGCGTTCGGCATAGTCGGCGACGTCGGCCTCATGCGTGACCATGGCGATGGTCAGGTCAAGCTCGGTGTTGAGCCGGGTGAGCAACTCCATGATCTCGTGCGTGCGGGCGGTGTCGAGATTGCCGGTCGGCTCGTCGGCGACGAGGAGTGTCGGACGCGTGACGATGGCGCGCGCGATCGCCACGCGCTGCTGCTGGCCGCCGGACAGCTCGGCCGGCGTGTGGTGCTCGCGGCCGACAAGGCCGACCTCCGCCAGCGCCTGCATGGCAAGGTCTCGGCGCTCTCGCGCGGCAACACCTCGATAGATCAGCGGCAGTTCGACATTTTCGGCTGCCGTGGTGCGGGCCAGCAGATTGTAGCCCTGGAAGACGAAGCCGACATAAAGGTTGCGCAGCATGGCGCGGCGGTTGCGGTCGAGCCGGCCGGCGTCGAGGCCCATGAAGGAATAGGTTCCGGCCGTCGGCGTGTCGAGGCAGCCGATGATGTTCATCGCCGTCGACTTGCCGGAGCCGGACGGACCCATGATGGCGACGAATTCGCCACGCCGGATGGCAAGATCGACGCCGGCCAGCGCATGCACCTTGGCCTCGCCCTGGCCATAGCTCTTCCAGACCTTGTCGAAGGTAATGAGGGTCGCGCCCGCAGCCACGGCATCAGCTCCGCTGCTGCGACGCGGTGATGATTTGAGCGCCTTCGTCCAGGCCAGAGATGATCTCGGTCAGTTCGCCGTCGGTGGAGCCGATCTTGACATTGACCGGGTGCGGACGCCCGTTCTCCAGCACGTAGAGCGTGCGCGAGCCGTCGGTGGGGACTGTGGCGGCCTGGCGCTGGCGATTGCCGCCGGGGCGCCCCATGCGGCCGGTGAACAGGTCGCTCAGGCTCCAGCCGCGGGCGGCCTGCTGCGCCGGGCGATAGCGGAAGGCGGTGGCGGGTACGGTGAGCACGCCCTTGGCCTGTTTTGTGACGACCGAAACGGTGGCGGTCATGCCGGGCCGCAGCAACAGCTCGTTGTTGTCGACCTCGAGCCGCGCATTGTAGGTGACGACGCCGTCGGTGGTGACCGAGGCATAGGAGATGTCGCGGATCTCGGCATCGAACGGCCGCTCGGGGAAGGCATCCACGGTGAAGCGGGCATGCTGGCCTGACTTGACGGTGCCGATATCGGCCTCGTCGACAGCCGCCACCAGTTCCATGTTCCTGAGATCGGCAGCGATGATGAACAGCACCGGCGCCTGCAGGGAGGAGGCGACCGTCTGGCCGGGATCGACCGATCGCGTCAGCACGATGCCGTCGATCGGCGCATAGATGGTGCTCTTGGCAAGGTCGGTCTGCTGCGCCTTGAGGTCGGCCTGGGCGATGGCGAGGTTGGCCTGCGCGCTGTCGAGCGCTGCCTTGGAACGGTCGCGCGTGGCGGTTGCCGCTTCGAGCGACTGGTCGGTCGCCATGCCGCGCCTGGTCAGTTCGGCGCCGCGCACAAGCGCCTTCTCGTTTTCGGCCAGCGTAACCGTGGCGTCCTCGACATTGGCGGCAGCGGCCTTGGCCGAAGCTTCGGCGCGCTCGATCTGGACTTCGAGTTTCACCGTGTCGAGTGTCGCCAGCACGTCACCCTTCTTGACCTGCTGATTCTCCTCGGCCGAGACCGAGCGGATGATGCCGGACAGTTCGCTTGAAATGTCGACCTGGGTGAGGGGCTGCAGCGTGCCGGTTGCGGATACCGCGACGGTGAGGTCGGCCTTGGCGGCAGGCACGGTGGTGTAATCGATCCTGGCCGGCGAGCCTGCATACCACTGATAGACGCCGAGCGCGGCAGCGAGCACGATCAACGCCAGCAGCGCATAGAGCCAGCCGCGCCGGCGCGAATTGCGCCGACCCGTTCTGTCGAGCCCGAGCGCCGTCTCGATGGCGGAATCCGATTCCGTCTTTGGCAGATTGACAATCTGGTCCACGCTGGACCCCTATAATGCGCAATGTCCCTATCTGTGCACAGATCAGGCTTACTGGTTCAAATATCAAATTAAATTTCGCCCATGTTGGGATTGAGGCAGGAATGAAAACCCGGAATTACTTGCTCTACGATGTGTTTACGACCGAGCGATTGGCCGGCAATCCTTTGGCCGTCGTGCTGGACAGCAAGGGACTGGACACGGCCGCGATGCAGGCCATCGCGCGTGAGTTCAACCTGTCGGAATCGGTGTTCGTGCTGCCGCCGGACAATCCCAAGCACAAAAACCGCATCCGCATCTTCACCCCCGACTATGAAATGCCGTTCGCCGGCCATCCGACCGTTGGCGCCGCGATCGCGCTGGCCGAACTCGCTGAGGAGGGCGGCGCCGGCATCTTCGTGCTGGAGGAAAACATCGGCCCGGTGCGGTGCGCCGTCAGCAAGCATGACGGCAACACTTTTGCCGCGTTCGACCTGGCCAAGCTGCCGGAGCCGCTGAAGCTCGAGGCCCATCCGGAGGCGATCGGTGCCGCGCTTGGGCTGACGCCGCATGAGATCGGCTTCGAGAATCACCGCGTCGCGTTCTGGTCGGCGGGCGTGCCCTACGTCACCATTCCGGTTGCCAATCTCGAAGCGGCGGGCCGGATCAGGCTGGACAACCAGGCCTGGTCGGAACTGGCGCCGCGCAAGAGCGAGTGGGCCTTCGCCAGCCCCTATGTCTACTGCCGCGAGACGGTGAACCACGAAAGCGCCTTCCATGTGCGCATGATCGTGCCCGGCACGCCTTCCTATGAGGATCCGGCGACCGGCTCGGCGGCTGCGGCCTTTGCCGGCGCCATCATGCATTTCGACGCGCCGACCGACGGCATTTCGCAGCTGTGGATCGAGCAGGGGCTGGAGATGGGCCGGCCATCGCGCATCCGCCTCGAACTGACCGTGCAAGGCGGAAAACTGGCCTCGGCGCGCATTGGCGGCAACGCGATCAAGGTGGCGGAGGGCAAGCTGTTCATCTGATCGAACGCATGCTCGGTCGATTTGTCGGGAAATGATTCCGGCAGGGCTGGACAGGACCGGTGGTGGCGGCTATATGCCCGCCAACGCCGGTTTTTGCCGGCCGAGTGGGTGCGTAGCTCAGTTGGTAGAGCAGCTGACTCTTAATCAGCGGGTCCACAGTTCAATCCTGTGCGCACCCACCAAATTCCTAGAAGAGTTGGTGGAAAGACCCTGAAAGCGAGACGCGTTTGGCGCGTCTCGGGCAGGCTGTCTGACTGTGATTCTTTAACCGCGCTATCCGGATCCCGTGGCGATTCAGCCGCGTTGGAAAATGCGGCTCAGAAACCGGCCGAATCGAAAAGCATGGCTCTTTTCCCCGGCTGCAGCATCGCTGGCGCCAATTCCGTCTTTTCCCCCGGAGAAATCGCTGATGAGCCACCAGAAGAAGACCAGGAAGACAACGAAAATGCCGGTGTCGATCGGGCCATGACTTGAATAGCTGCTGTGACGGAACACAACAGCGACCGCCCCGGCGATAACACCGCAGCCGCGGCAGGATGAAATTTCTTCATCTGCAAAAATCTATTTGAGAATCGCCGTTACGGGAAGATGCGTCCTTTGTCGTGACAACGGCATCTTTGTCGGCCCGATACGGGGAATGAATAACTACTTCTCCGAAACGCCAGCCTCTGCAAAGCTCGCCATCCTTGCATGGCACTCCAGCGCCGAGCGGACGATGTTGACGGCCAGGCAGGCGCCGGAGCCTTCGCCGAGCCGCATGCCGAGATCGAGCAGCGGCGGCAGGCCGAGGGCTTCGAGCAGGCCACGGTGGCCCGATTCCGCCGAGACATGGGCTGCTATGGTGTGCGCGAGGCCGGTTGGGTGCAGCTTTGCCAGCGGGGCCGCGGCGGCGGTGCAGACGAAGCCGTCGAGCAGTACGGGTATGCCGAGATGCCGGGCGGCCAGCGTCGCCCCGAAGATGGCGGCGAGTTCGCGGCCGCCGAGTGCGGCAGCGATAGCAAGCGGATCGGCAAGGGCGGCGGCATGGCGCTGTTCAGGCCGGCTTCGATGGCGACCACCTTGCGCTTGAGGCCGGCATCGTCGACGCCGGTGCCGCGCCCGGTCCATTTTTCCGCACCACCGCCGAACAGGGCTGCTGAGATGGCAGCCGCCGGCGTCGTGTTGCCGATGCCCATTTCGCCGAAGCAGATCAGGTCGAGATCCTTCGTCACCGCATCATAGCCGGCCGAGACCGCCGCCAGAAAGGCCGCTTCGTCCATTGCCGGCCCTTGTGTGAAGTCGCCGGTCGGATGGTCGAGATCGAGCGGGATGACGTCGAGTTCGGCGCCGGCCATGCGGGCAAGCTGGTTGATGGCGGCACCGCCGCCGGCGAAATTCGCCACCATCTGCACGGTGACCTCGGAAGGATAGGCCGACACGCCTTGCGCGGTGACGCCATGGTTGCCGGCGAAGACGAAAACCTTGACGCGGTCGAGTTTTGGCATGTCGCGGCCCTGCCAGCGCGCCAGCCAGGCGGCGATCGTCTCCAGCCGGCCAAGGCTGCCTTGCGGCTTGGTCAGCGTGTCCTGGCGGCGGGCGACCGCATTGGCCGCGGCATCGCTGCCGGCCGGCAGGTCGAGGCAGGCGGCGCGCAATTCACTGAGGGATTTGAAGGGCATGGGGGCAAAGTCTCCGAAAAGGAATCAGGCCAAGAGAATCAGGCCAAGGGATCAGGAAAGCGCTACGGACGCGACGAGCAGCACCGCGATCTCGCTTGCCTGCTGCAAGGCTCCGATCGTGTCGCCGGTCTGGCCATCGATCTGGTTGAGGCAAAGGGCGCGGAACGCGGCAAACAGCAGGCCGAGCAGGATCAGCGCGAAGACGGCGCCGCCGAGCCCGAGCAGGAGCAGCGGGATCGCGCCGAGCACGGCTCCGGCCATGGCGGTTTCCTGCGAGACGGTGCCGGCATCGGCCGAGAGGCCATCGACGCGCGCTGGAGGCAAGAGATGCATGAAGGCGCCAAGCAGGCCGCGCGAGGCCGCGTGTGCAGCCAGGAGGGCAAACAGGGCCTGTGTGGGATCGACGAACTCCGACAGCGCGCTCCAGCGGATCAGCAGCGACAGGCCCAGCGCCATGGCACCATAGGCGCCGATGCGGCTGTCGCGCATGATCTCGAGTTTGCGGCCGCGCGATTTGCCGCCGCCAAAGCCGTCGGCGACGTCGGATAGCCCGTCCTCATGCAGGCAGCCGGTGGTGAGCACGGTTGCCACGAGCGCAAGGGCCGCCGCTGGCCCCATGGCCAGGCCAAACCGTTCGGCCGTGGCAAAGACGATAGCGCCGATCAGGCCGACGACAAGTCCGGCGATGGGGGCTGCCCAGATTGCGGCGGCAAGGCTGCGGCCGCGAAAATCGAAGACGGGCAGCGGCAGACGGGTGAAGAAGACCAGGCATAGCGCGATGTCGTCGACGACCTGCCGCGGGGAAAGGGCCAGATTCCTGAACTTCATGCTCTAGCCCCTCGCAATCGCATGGAAGAAGGTGCCGCTGACATGGCCGCGCCGGTAGCCCGAGGCGCCTATCGGATTGCCCTGGCCATCGGCAAGGTCGGCGAGCGGCTCGTCATTGCCGGTGGCCGTCATCTGCGCATAGTGGAATTCGTGGCCTCGGATCAGCGCACCTTGTGAGCCCAGCGGGCAGTCGGCGCGCAACCGCGCCTCGCGGTAGCCGAGATTCATCTTGCGTTTGGCGAAGCTGGTGGAATGGCCGAGCAGGCCGAGCATCGCATGCGTGTCGCCCGATGCGTCCTCCAGCGCTTCGCCCAGCACCATGAAGCCACCGCACTCGCCATGGATGGGCTTTGTCGTGGCAAAACGCGCCATCCCGGCGCGGAAATTCGCGGCGGCGGCGAGCTTGCCGGCGTGTAGCTCGGGATAGCCGCCGGGCAGCCAGCAGACATCGCAAGCCTCGTCGGGCGCTTCATCGGCGAGCGGCGAGAACGGGACGATTTCGGCACCCGCCTTGCGCCAGTAGGCGGCGACATGCGGATAGAGGAAGGTGAAGGCGGCATCCTCGGCCAACGCGATCCGCTGGCCGGGCGGCGCCAGTGCGTCGGTGAAGCCGCCAGACGCCGGGGTGAAGGGTGTCGCCAGGGCCATGATCGCATCGAGGTCGAGCGATTTCTCCGCCATGTCGGCCAGCCGGTCGAGATGCGCCATCAGGTCGTCATATTCGCCGGCCTGGACGAGGCCGAGATGGCGTTCGGGCAGGTTCAGAGTGGGATCGCGCAGGATGGCGCCGACGACCGGCAGGCCGATCGCCTCGATGGCGTCGCCCGACAGCCGGCGGTGCCGCTCGCTGCCCAACCGGTTGAGCACTACACCGGCCATGCGCACATCCGGATCGTAGGTGGCAAAGCCCTTGGCGACGGCGGCCGCGGTGGTCGACTGGCCGGAGACGTCGAGCACCAGCAATACCGGCAGGCCGTAGAGCCGAGCCAAGTCTGCGGCTGACCCGGTGCGCCCCGGCGAGGCCGGAATGCCGTCGAACAGGCCCATGGCGCTTTCGAGGATGACGAAATCGGTGTCGTCGGCGGCTTGCGCGGCGAGTGCGTTGAGCAGCGATGGCGGCATCGCCCAGCTGTCCAGATTGACGCCGGACAGTCCCGTGGCGGCGGTGTGGAAGCCGGGGTCGATATAGTCGGGGCCGGATTTGGCGCCGCGCACCTTCAGCCCACGCCGGGTGAGCGCGCGTAAAATGCCGATGGTGACGCTGGTCTTGCCGGAGCCGGAGCGCGGCGCGCCGACGATGATGGCGCGGGCCGTCATGCTTGTCCCGCCAGTGCCGCGCGCATGGCAACGATGCCGCCAACGACGATCAGCGCCGGCGAGGCAAGACCGGCGGCCGCGGCTTCCTCGGCAATGGTGGCGAGCGTGGCGACGACGGTTCGTTCCTGCGGCGTGGTCGCCGCGACGATCACTGCCGCCGGTGTCGACGGCGCCAGCCCGCCGTCGAGCAGTGCCGCCGCGATCAAAGGCAGGTTGGCCATGCCCATATAGACGACGACAGGCTGGCCGGTGCGGGCGATTGCCGCCCAATCGAGATCGTCATCTGTGCCGGCGGCGTGGCCGGTGGCCAGGATCACCGCCTTGTTGATGCCGCGCATGGTGGCCGGGATGCCGGTCGCGGCCAGAGCGCTGAGGCCCGAGGTCAGGCCTGGCAGCACGCGGAACGGGATGTTTTCATGCGACAGCGCCAGGGCTTCTTCGCCGCCGCGGCCGAAAATATAGGGATCGCCGCCCTTCAGCCTGACGACGCGGCGGCCGTCGCGCGCCAGCCGCACCAAAAGGGCGGTGATGTCATCCTGTTTCATCGACGGTTTGCCGCCGCGCTTGCCGGCAAAGAAAAGCTCGGCATTTTCGGCAACGGCGACGACATCCGATGAGACCAGCGCGTCGTAGACCAGCGCATCCGCCTCGGCCAAAGCCGCCAGCACTTCGAGGGTCAGGCAACCGGGGTCGCTGGGGCCGGCGCCGGCCAGCCAGACATGACCCGGCTCAAGCCGGCGCGGCTTGAAATTCAGCTGGGACAACGCCTTTTCGAGCGTAGTGTTTTTGGTGCTGCCGCTCACAATCCGTCCCGTCCGCGAAAACGCCGCTGGTAGTGGGCGTCGTACAATGAACTCTCGCCAAAACCTTCGGCTGCCAGCGAGCGGCCGACGAAGATGATCGCCGTGCGCTCCATCGGATCGGCGGCGAGCAGCGCCTCGATGGTCGCCAGTGTACCGGTCAGCACACGCTCGTCCGGCCAGGAGGCGCGGAAGACGACCGCCACCGGGCAATCGCCGCCATAGTGCGGCGTCAGCTCGGCAACGACGCGGTCGATGGCGTGGATGGCCAGATGAATGGCCAGCGTGGCGCCGGTGCGGCCGAAGCCGGCCAGCGTTTCGCCGGGCGGCATTTTTGACGCGCGCCCTGAGATGCGGGTCAGCACCAGGCTTTGCGCGACTTCAGGAATGGTCAGCTCGCGGCGCAATGCTGCGGCGGCAGCGGCGAAGGAGGGGACGCCCGGCGTCAGCGTGTAGGGAATGCCATGCTTTTCCAGCCGGCGGATCTGCTCGGCGACGGCGCTCCACACCGACAGGTCGCCGGAATGCAGGCGGGCGACATCATGGCCCGATTTGTGGGCCGCGACATACTCGGCCTCGATCTCGTCGAGCGACATCGGCGCGGTGTCGATCAGCTTTGTCCCCGGCGCGCAGTGCTGCAGCAATTCGGGCGCGACGATCGAGCCGGCATGCAGGCAGACCGGGCAGCTTGCCAGCAGCCTCGCGCCGCGCAGCGTGATGAGGTCGGCGGCACCAGGACCGGCGCCGATGAAATGGACGGTCATGGCGCATCTCCACTGATGGCGATGGCGCAGGTGACCGGGCCGAGCACCGTGCGCGGGCCAAGCAGTCTGGCGCCTTTGCCGACGACGGCAAGGGCGGATGCCTCGGAAACCGATGGGGTTCCGGCAACATCCTGCGAGAGGTCGGAATGGCTGAGCGTGTCCGACGAGGCGGCCTGAAGCGTGGCGTCATCGACGACGATCACCGGAAGACTCAGCACGCGGCCAGCGGCGGCGATCGCTTCTTCATCCTTCTTGAACTCGGCAGTCGCCAGTGCCGAAAGCGCCGTCATCGTCAGGCCATGAGTCTCCAGCGCGGTTTCGATCGCGGCAAGCACGTCTTCGACGCTCACGCCTTTTCGGCTGCCGATGCCCGCGACCGTCATGGCTTCACCCAGCTCCATTGGGTCACTGGCATGGCCGGCCGCCAGGCCTGCATCGCGCCGACCGGCGATGCGCGAGAGATGGCGATGCGGGTGAGATCGCCGCCAAGCGAGACATGGCGGGCGAGAAGCAAGGTTTCCATCTCCAGCGTCACCGCATTGGCGACGAGGCGGCCACCGGGGCGCAGGGACTTGATGGCGGCGTTCAAGACGCCGGCATCGCTGCCGCCGCCGCCGATGAAGATCGCGTCCGGCGTGTCCAGCCTGGCAAGTGCCTTGGGGGCGCTGCCTTCCACCACGACAAGGCCGGGAACGCCGCAGACGGCCGCGTTGCGGCCAATGCGGGCGGCGCGGATCGGATCGGCCTCGATGGCAATGGTGCGCATGGAAGGGTGGGCCAGCATCCATTCGATGCCGATGGAACCGGAACCGGCGCCGATGTCCCACAGCAATTCGCCGCGCCGCGGCGCCAGCGCCGACAGTGTGATGGCGCGGACTTCGCGCTTGGTGATCTGGCCGTCATGGTCGAACAGATGATCGGCAAGGCCTGATGTGAGCGGCAGGACGCGCGCGTCCGGACCGGATTCAATTTCGATCGCCAGAACGTTGAGTGGATTGATGTTTTCGAGATCGAAGGCATCGGCGCGGATCGTGCGGTGGTCCTCGCTTGGCCCACCCAACGCCTCCAGGATCGTCAGCCGCGATGCGCCGAAGTCGAGTTCGGTGAGCAGGCGCGCTATTGCAGCGGGGGCTTCGGCATCCGAGGTCAGTGCCAAAATGCGCGCGCGTGGCTGCAGCAGCGGCCGGATCAGGTCGAGCGGCCGGCCGTGCAGCGAGACGGTCTCGATGTCCTGCAGCGCCCAGCCAAGGCGCGCGGCCGCCAGCGAAACGGCCGACGGTGCGGGGATGACATGCATCTCCTGTTGCTTGACCTTGCGCGCGAGGGTGGCGCCGACGCCGTGGAAGAACGGATCGCCTGAAGCGAGCACGCAGACGCGCCTGTCGGCAAGCGCCAGCACGTCAGCCATCTCGGCATCGAAAGGAACCGGCCAGGCGCGCGCCTCGCCCTTGGCGAAGGAAGCGACCAGCGCCAGGTGCCGCTTGCCGCCGAAGATGATCTCCGCCTCGGCAATCCGCTGCTTGGCCTCGTCGCCGAGACCCGCTAAACCGTCCTCGCCGATGCCGACGATGGTGAGCCATTTTGGGGTGAGCTTGGCACCGCGCGGACCTTCAGCAGGCATGATGACCCACCGTATTCTGATCCTCGGCGGCACCACCGAAGCCCGGCAACTGGCCGGAAAACTGGCGGCGCGCGCCTCGGTCACGCTGTCGCTGGCTGGCCGCACTGAAAGCCCGGTCGCGCAAGGCGTGCCGGTGCGAACGGGGGGCTTTGGCGGTGCCGATGGGCTGGCCGATTATTTGCGGAAAGAGCCTATCGACCTGCTGATCGACGCGACGCACCCCTATGC
>NZ_RZTB01000024.1:70058-73393 GCF_003997735.1 Mesorhizobium sp. M7A.F.Ca.MR.148.00.0.0
ACCCCTATGCGGCGCAGATCTCCGCCAATGCGGCGCAAGCCGCCCGCGTGGCCGGTGTGCCGATCCTTGCGCTGCGACGCCCCGGCTGGGAGCCTGTCGAAGGCGACCGCTGGACTGAGGTCATTACATTCGGCGATGCCGCGCGAGCGCTTGGACCGGCGCCGCGCCGTGTTTTCCTGGCGCTGGGCCGGCAAGAGGTCGCTGCTTTCGAAGCTGCGCCCCAGCATCATTATCTCGTCCGCAGCGTCGACGCGATCGAGCCCAAGCTTGCCGTGCCGGATGCGAGCTATCTTCTGGCCCGTGGCCCGTTTCGTGAGGCGGAGGAACGCGCGCTGCTCGAAAAGCAACGCATCGATGTCGTCGTGTCCAAGAACAGCGGCGGCGAAGCGACTTATGGCAAGATCGCCGCGGCGCGGGCGCTTGGCCTCGAGGTGGTCATGATCCAACGGCCAGTCTTGCCGGATGTTCCCGCGGCTGAAAGCGTTGAAGCGCTGACCATGTTGGTCGATCATTTTGTCCGTCCCGTGGACGAGCGCGGCGTGTAGACCAGCGCCGGCTTCTCCGCGCGCTTGATGATGCGGGTCTCCGGCGAGCCGATGATGATGCAGGTCGCCATGTCGGCCTTCTCTGCCTCGACATCGGCCAGCAGATAGACATTGATGCGCTCATCCGGGCGGCCGGCGGCGCGGCCGAAAATCACCGGTGTGGTGCCGGGCAGGATCGCGGTCAGGCATTCGAAGGCGCGGCCGAGCTGCCAGGGGCGCGCCTTGCTGATCGGGTTATAGAGCGCGATGACGAAGCCGGCGCCGGCTGCCGCCAGCAGGCGCAGTTCGATCAGCTCCCATGGCTTCAGATTGTCGGACAGCGAGATGGCGCAGAAATCATGGCCGAGCGGCGCGCCGATGCGGGCGGCGACCGCCAGCATGGCGGTGATGCCGGGCACCACAGCGACATCGACCGCGCGCCATTCGGCCGGGCCGGCCTCGATCGCCTCGCAGACGGCCGCCGCCATGGCGAACACGCCGGGGTCGCCACCGGAAACCACCGCGACGTCGTGGCCCTCGGCGGCTTTGAACAGTGCGTCCTTGGAGCGGGCGAGTTCCTCGCGATTGTCGGAAGCGACGCGGGTCTGGTCCGGGCGCAATTCCAGCCGGTCGAGATAGGGTTTGTAGCCATAGAAGAATTTTGCCTCGGCGACGGCGCGGCTGGCTTCCGGAGTGACTTGATCGGCATTGCCGGGCCCAAGGCCGATGACAGTGAGACGGCCGCTCATGCCTGCGCTCCCACGGCGCCGGGGCGGCCGGACCAGCCGGCGACCAGCACGATGGCGAAATAGGGCGCCTTGTCGTCCGGCTTGTCGGCCAGCTTCATCGACACGCTGCCGGCCATGGTGCCGCGCTCGACATAGACGGCGCGCGACAGCTTGGCCGTAGCCTCCAGCGCCCGCCTGATCTTTGGCAGGTTACGGCCGACCTTCATGATGACGGCGGCATCGGTGTCAGCCAGCCGGCGCGTCAGCTCGAACTCGCTCATCGTGCCGGGCAGCACCGTCAGCACGTCATCGCCCTGGACGATCGGGATACCAGTCTGCGACCAGCAGCCGGACATGGCGGTGACGCCGGGAATAACTTCGGTCGGGAAGCGATGGGCGAGGCGCACATGCAGGTGCATGTAGGAGCCGTAGAAAAGCGGGTCGCCCTCGGACAGCACGGCAACCATCCTGCCTGCCTGGAGGTGCTCGGCGACCTTCTCGGCGGACTCCTCGTAGAAAGCCGTGATCTGCGAGCGGTAGTCGTCGTGATCCTTGTCGATTTCGGTGGTGACGGGATAGAGCAGCGGCAATTCCGTCATTTCGGGCCGGAACTGCGCTTCGACGATGGCGCGGGCGTTGCTGTTGTTGCCGCGCTTGGCGAAATAGGCCACGACATCGGCTTCCGCCAAGGCCCGCGCGGCTTTCAGGGTCAGCAGTTCGGGGTCGCCGGGACCGGTGCCGACGCCGACGAGACGGCCTTTGGGAAGCGCGTTCACAGGCCCGGCCTCGCCAATGAATTGAGCGCTGCGGCGGTCATGGCGCTGCCGCCGAGACGGCCACGCACGATGGCATAGGGAACGCCGTAGGAATTCTCGGCCAGCGCGTCCTTCGATTCGGCAGCACCGACGAAGCCGACCGGCATGCCGATGATGGCCGCAGGCTTCGGCGCACCGTCGCGCAACTTCTCCAGCAGATAGAACAGCGCGGTCGGTGCATTGCCGATGGCAACCACCGAGCCCGCCATGCGCTCGCCCCACAAATCGATCGCGGCGGCCGAACGGGTGTTGCCGATTTCCCTGGCAATGTCGTGCGTGCGCGGATCGCGCAAGGTGCAGATCACCTCGTTGCCGGCCGGCAGCCTGGCGCGGGTGACGCCATGCGAGACCATTTCCGCGTCGCAGAAAATCGGCGCGCCGGCCGCCAAAGCGGTGCGAGCAGCGGCAACGAAATCCTTGGAGAACACAAAATGACTTGAAGCTTCGACCTGGCCGCAGGCATGGATCATGCGGATAGCGACATCGGCCTCGGCCTCGGAGAAGCGCGAAAGATCGGCCTCGGCGCGGATAATGGCGAAGGAGCGCTCATAGATCGCCGTGCCGTCATGGATGTAGTCGTAGGCGGCCATGCTCATTTCCGTTTTTCAGTTTGGGCCTGTCGGTAAGCCTCGGCGATCCCGGCCGGCCCGAGCCTTGTCAGGCAAGCAGCGGCAGTCTCGCCTTGATATCGTGCGCTGCGGATCATTGCCGCGACGCGGCCGATGCCGCGCGCGGCGTCATAGCCCGGCCTGTAGCCCGCAGGAAGGGCCTTTGCCGTCGCGTTCACGACAAGTCCGGCTCCGTTTTCGCCGCCGACAATCGTCAGCGTCGCCAGGGCGGGGTGGGCGCAGCCTTTGGCACAGCCGGAAATGTGCAGGGTGAAGTCGAGGATGTCGGCGTTTTCAGTGGCAATCGTCTCGGCGATGTCGCGCGTGGCGATGCGGCCGGAGGCACAGGCCGGCGTGCCGGAGCAAGCGGCAATGCGCGTGCGCGGGTCGGTGGGGGCGGTGACGAAGCCGAGGGCGGTGGCGGTGTGTTGGAGGGGTTGGTTGGCTGCCGGTGGGTGACCGAGGAAGAGCAGGGCGCGGCCGGGGGCTAGGCGGATTTCTGAGGTGCCGAGGGCGAGGGCGTGTTGGGCGAGAGCGATGATCTTCTCTGCTGGCATGCTGCCGTAGGGGAGGGCGATGCCGAGGGCGGTGGCGTCGCCGGCTAAGGGGAAAAGGCCGATAGGTTTACGCGAGGCGCCCCCCTCTGTCCTGCCGGACATC
>NZ_RZTB01000024.1:73403-76986 GCF_003997735.1 Mesorhizobium sp. M7A.F.Ca.MR.148.00.0.0
GGCTTTTCCTTACCAACACCGGAGATTGGCGAAACCATCGGTGGCAGCGTAATCTCCCCCCTTGAGGGGGAGATGTCTGGCAGGACAGAGGGGGGCGCCTCGCCCAAACTTGTCGAGCATAGCCAACCCGCCAGAGACACCAACTGCCTCTCAGTCAAATCCCTCGCATGAGCCTCGCGGCCTTTTTCGGCAACCATTCTTAGGGCCGCGACGGTGATGTCGCACGCCGAGCCTTCATCGGCAGTGACAAGTGGCCTCCCATTCCACCCATCACCCGCGACAGACACCCGCCACCGAACTCCTGCATCGACCCGCACTGCAGCAAGCCGCACATCGGCCGTCACCGAATCCATCGTCAACTGCCCGCAGCCATCGACAACCACGGAAACCTTCGGCCCCAGCCTCGCCGCTAATCCAGCCTCGTCAATCGACGCCCTGATCCGCTCGGCCAGCGGCCGCGGATCGGCAATCTCCTGCGGATCAATGCCGGCCAGCGGGCCGGTCTCCACCGGCACGCCGGTGCGTACTGCGATATCAAGCGCATCGACCTCCGCCGCCAGCCGCGTGGCGCTGTCCATCGTCAGCCCACGTATCTGCAGACTGCCGCGCGCGGTGACTTCCATGATGCCGTTGCCATGCCGCAAGGCGGATTCGGCTAACCCGATCAAAAGCTTCGGCGACAATCCTCCAGAAGTCGGGCCTCCAGAAGTCGGGCCTCCAGAAGATGGGCCTCCAGCAACCGGGTTGAGCCGCACCAAAAGCCCGTCGCCGGTTTGCATTGGCACCGACAAAGCCGGGCAGGCGCCGCGACGAGAGAAGGCGTTCATGCCGCCACCCCAAGCGCCTCGGCCTCGGCAATCATGGCCGTGAGATCGTCGTCGATGGAGTTGCGCAGGGGATGCCACAGGCCACGCCGTCGCGCCGACAGGAAGCGCTCGGCGATGACCTTGGCAGCGGCGGGGTTCTCGCGCAGGATGAAGGCCCGGACCAGTGGATCGCCGAGATAGGCATCGTGCACTGCCTCGATCAGCGTGCCCGAAATGGCATGCGTGGTTTCGGCGAAGCCGACCAGCCGGTCGACGGTTTCGGCAAATTCGGAGGCGCCGCGTGGGCCGTGACGCATCTGTCCCGATATGAAGCGAGGATTGACGGCGCGGGCGCGCACCACCCGCGATACGGCCTCACTGAGCGAGCGTGGCCTCGGCTTTTGTGGGTCCGTGGTGTCGAGCACGATGACGTCGGCATTCCTGCCAAGCGCCGCAAGGGCGGCCGAAAAGCCGCCGATGAAGGCGACATCGGCGGAGCCCTCGAGGATGTCACGACCGGGATCGTCGCCGGTGTGGACGAGAAGATCGGCCACGGCGATGCGGGTTTCGAAGGCGCCGGGCGCCGAGATACCTTCTCCTTCTGCGCCGCCATAGGCGTGCGAGGTGGCGTCGAGATAGGCGCGGCCGATTTCTTCGCGCGCCGCCCAGTTGCCGGAGAACAAGATATCCTCGACGCCGGCGCCATAGGTGCCGGGCGAGGTGCCGAAGATGCGCGGGCTGAGCTTGCCATCGGCGCGGGTTTTGGCCGCGAGCGGGTTTTCCGCATCCTCCTCGTCGCGGGCGGCGACCGCGTTGGCGGCGGCATCGATCAGTGCGATCTGGGTCGGGAACATATCGCGGAACAGGCCCGATATGCGCCAGGTGACGTCGACGCGCGGCCGGCCGAGCGTGGCCGGCGGCAGCACTTCGATGCCGGTGATGCGGCCGGTCGCCGAATCCCATTGCGGCCGGCAGCCCATCAGCGCCAGGCCTTGGGCGATTTCCTCGCCGCCGGTGCGCAGCGAAGCCGAGCCCCACAGATCGATGACCAGCGAGCGCGGCCAGTCGCCATGCGATTGCATGTAGCCGCGCACCACTTCCTCCGCCGCTGCCTTGCCCAGATCATAGGCGGTCGGCGTCGGCATGGTGCGTGGGTCCGAGGTGAACAGGTTGCGGCCGGTGGGCAGAACGTCCGAGCGACCCCGCGCGGGCGCGCCGGCCGGGCCGGCCTTGACGTGGCGGCCATCGAGCGCGGCGAGCAGCGCCGCTTTCTCGGCGTCAGCGCTTTGTCGCCGCATGGCGTCGGGCTCATCCTCAGGGGCGCGGCCATAGATATGCAGCCCGTCCTTGATGGCAAAATCCTTGAGGTCGCAGAGCCAGGCGTCGATGCGGCGCAACGCTTCGTCGGGTGCGTCGGTGGTGGCGACGCCGGCTTCGGAGGCGAGACCGGTCTTTTGCGCGGTGTCGACGATCAGTTTCGCCAGACGGTCTCGGCGGCGGCGGTCGAGCCCGTCGGCCTGCGCATATTCGTCGACCAGCCGCTCGAGCTTGTGTTGGTTTTCGTCGAGCCCGGCGCCGGCCAGCGGCGGTGGCAGATGACCAAGGGTGACGGCGGCGATGCGGCGCTTGGCCTGGGCGGCCTCGCCGGGATTGGAGACGATGAAGGGATAGATGACGGGCATGGGACCGGTGACGATCTCGGGAAAGCAGTTTTCCGAGAGCGCTACCGTCTTGCCCGGCAGCCACTCCAGCGTGCCATGCGCGCCGACATGGACCAGCGCGTGGACGCCGAGCGACTTGCGCAGCCATAGGCCAAAGGCGAGCAATGCATGGCGCGGCGGCAGCGTCGGGTCGTGATAGTCGGCGCGGCGGTCGGCGGAGCGGCCGCGATCCGGGGCGAGGGCGATGGTGACGTTGCCGAAGGTGGCGGCGCGGAAGGGGAAGCTTCCGCGCAAACCTGTTTCGTCTTCCGCTTTGCCCCAAGCGGCTTCGACCGCAGCGATTGCCGCAGTCGGCAACTCCGTCGAGAAGGCAATGTAGTTATCTAAGGCCAATCCAGTATCGCTGGCTTCCAGCAAATCCAGCAACCCACGCGGCGTCTCCGGAATTCCCTCAACTACATAATCCTGTCCCTTCAGGTCATGCAGCATGGCCAGCACGCTGGACGGCACGTCGAGGCCGACGGCATAGCCGGTGCGGCCGGGGGCGCTGGGATAATCCGGCATCAGGATCGCCAGCTTGCGCTCGGCGCGGGGCGTCTCCTGCAGGCGGATAAAGGCCGCGACGCGGTCAGCCACTTGCGCCACGCGATCCGGTTCCGGCCGGTTGGCGAAAGCGCGGTGGCCAAGTGCTGGATCGATCTCGCTCTCGCCCTTGAAGGAAATGGCGCCGGCCAGGATGCGGCCGTCGAGCTCGGGCAGCACGACATGCATGGCAAGGTCGGCGGGCGCCAGGCCGCGCTGGTTGGTCTCCCAGACGTCGCGGCGGGTGGTGGCGACAATGACCTGGAAGACGGGTACGCCAGCGCGGTCGAACAGGGCCTCATTGCCGGGTTCGGCGCCGGAGGCGAAAGCGGTCGCGGTGATAATGGCGGCGGGTTTCAGCGCGGCGAGTGCTGTTTCCACGAACGCCAGGGATGCCGGGTCCTTGAGGCTGGAGACGAAGATGGGGACTGGGTTGATGCCGCGCTGTCGCAGAGCTTCAAAAAGTGCGTCGATTGGCGCGACATCGGCGGCCAGCAGCATCGAGCGGTAGAACAGGATAGGCACGACCTTTCC
>NZ_RZTB01000250.1:0-2223 GCF_003997735.1 Mesorhizobium sp. M7A.F.Ca.MR.148.00.0.0
CCCCTTTCTCCCCGTCTCTATACGGGGAGAAATGTCCGGCAGGACAATGAGGGGCAGCGCCAACCTTACAGGACTAGAGCTGATCAAACTCCAACCGCGCCTGTGTCTGCGCCCGAGTGCAAAATGACCGAAAAACTCATCCTCGCTTCCGGCAGTCCGTTCCGCAAGGCGATGCTCGTCAATGCCGGCGTCGATGTCGAAGCCGTCCCGGCCGATGTCGACGAGCGCGCGCTCGAGGGGCCGTTGCAGGATAGCGGTGTCTCGCCCGAGGATGTTGCCCTGGTGCTGGCCGAGGCCAAGGCAACCGAAGTCAGCGAGCGCAGGCCGGGCGCCCTGGTGCTCGGCTGCGACCAGACGCTGTCGCTTGGCGACGAGGTGTTCCACAAGCCGGCCGATAGGGAAGGTGCGCGCCGCCATCTGCTGGCGCTGTCGGGCAGGACCCATCAGCTCAACAGCGCCGCGGTGCTGGTCCGCGACGGCGAGGTTTTGTGGCGCCATGTCGGCATCGCCTCGATGACCATGCGCAAGCTCGACCCGGCCTTCATCGGCCGCCATCTCGCCCGCGTCGGCGCCAAGGCGCTGTCCAGCGTCGGCGCCTATCAGATCGAAGGCGAAGGCATTCAATTGTTCGAGAAAATCGAAGGCGACCATTTCACGATTGTGGGCTTGCCGCTGTTGCCGCTGCTTGCCGAACTGCGCACGCTGGGAGCGATCGATGGCTGAGGCGTCGAAGAAGGCCTTCGTGTCAGGCCATCCGGTCAAGCATTCGCGCTCGCCGAAGATCCATGGCCACTGGCTGGCCAAACATGGCATCGACGGAAGCTACCAGGCCATCGATGTCGCGCCGCAAGACTTTGCCGTGTTCGTGAAAACGCTGCATGCAAACGATTACCGCGGCGGCAACATCACCATCCCGCACAAGGAAGCGGCCTTCGCATTGGCCGAACGCCGCGACGAGGCGGCGCAAGAAATCGGCGCCGTCAACACGCTGTGGTTCGAGGACGGCGTCCTGTGGGCCGGCAACACCGACGGTCACGGCTTTGCCGCCAACCTCGACGATCACGCACCGGGCTGGGCAAGCAAGGGTCCGGCGGTGGTGCTCGGCGCCGGCGGCGCGTCGCGCGCCGTCATCCATGCGCTGAAGCAGCGCGGCGTTGCCGACATCCGTATCGTCAACCGCACTGTGGCCCGGGCGCAGGAATTGCGCGATCGTTTCGGCGCCGGCGTGTCGGCGCATGGCATGGCGGCGACCGATGAACTGCTCGGCGATGCCGGCCTGCTGGTCAACACCACCGCGCTCGGCATGCATGGCAATGAAGGCCTGTCGGCCGATCCTGCCCGGCTGCCCGACCATGCCATCGTCACTGACATCGTCTATGTGCCGCTGGAGACGCCGCTGCTCGCGGCCGCCCGTGGGCGAAATCTGAAGGCGGTCGACGGCCTTGGCATGCTGCTGCATCAGGCCGTGCCCGGCTTCGAGCGCTGGTTCGGCGTCAGGCCGCGGGTGACGGCCGAACTCCGGGCGCTGATCGTCGCCGATCTGGTGCCGAAGCCATGATCGTGCTCGGCCTCACCGGCTCCATCGGCATGGGCAAGTCGACCACGGCCAGGATGTTCGCTGACGCCGGCGTGCCGGTCCATGATTCCGACGAGACGGTGCATCGCCTCTATGCCGGCAAGGCAGCCCCGTTGGTCGAGGCCGCCTTTCCCGGCACCACATCTGCCGGGGTGGTCGACCGGGCAAAGCTTGGCGCGCGTGTGCTCGGTGACGCCGCCGCGCTGAAGCGGCTCGAGGCGATCATCCATCCGCTGGTGCGCGCCGACGCCGATGCCTTTCTGGCCAGGCATCGTGGATCAGGCGCGCCGATCGCCGTCCTCGATATCCCCCTGCTGTTCGAAACCGGCGGCCGCAACCGCGTCGACAAGGTCGTTGTCGTCACTGCGCCGGCCGAGACCCAGCGCGCCCGCGTGCTGGCGCGGCCTGGCACGACGGAGGAAAAGCTGGCGTCGATCCTGGCCAAGCAGGTGCCGGATGCGGAAAAGCGGCGTCAGGCCGATTTCATCGTCGACACCGGCCAGGGGCTGGACGCCGCGCGCGCGGCGGTCAATGCGATCATCAGGCAGCTGATAGGAGTCGGCAAACCAGGCCGCTGACACTGGCTGATGTCGGCGCCGCCCCTCATCTGCCTGCCGGCATCTTCTCCCCGTATAGTGACGGGGAGA
>NZ_RZTB01000251.1:0-2217 GCF_003997735.1 Mesorhizobium sp. M7A.F.Ca.MR.148.00.0.0
CCGACATGCGCGGCCGCTATCCCAAGCATGTCTGGCCGGAAAACCCGCTGCTCGCCGCCGCCACCGCCCGCGCCAAACCGCGCGGGACCTAGCGTTCCTGGTCCTACGGCTGTAATCCATGGCCATGATCAACGTTTTGCGTTCGCCTGATTTCCAGCAGAGCCAGAGACTGCGCCTCAACACGCTGATCCGGTTGCGCTGGCTTGCCATTGTCGGGCAGAGCCTGACGGTGCTGGTCGTCGCCTATGGGCTGAAGTTTCCGCTGCCGGTCAGCCTCTGCTTTGCCCTGATCGCCTGTTCGGCCTGGATGAACCTGTTTCTCGCCTTCCGCTTTCCGGCGGCGCACCGGCTGACACCGCTTGCGGCCTTCGGCATCCTGATCTTCGACAGCCTGCAGCTTGCCGGCCTGCTCTATATGACCGGTGGCCTCACCAACCCGTTCTCGCTGCTCATGACCGTGCCTGTCGTCATTTCGGCGACATCGCTGCCCCTGCGCCTGACCGCCATCCTCGGCGGGCTGGTCATGTCGGCGGCGACCTTTCTGGTCTTTGTCCATCTGCCGCTGCCCTGGCATGAGGACGCGCCGCTGGCGATGCCTTTTCTCTATGTCGCCGGCATGTGGATGGCGGTGCTGTCCTCGATCGCCTTCACCGCCATATACGCCTTCCGGGTGGCCGCCGAAGCCCGCCTTCTGGCCAATGCGCTCGCCGCAACCGAGCTGGTGCTGCAGCGCGAGCAGCACCTTTCGGCCCTCGACGGGCTGGCCGCGGCGGCCGCGCATGAGCTCGGCACGCCGCTCGCCACCATCGCGCTTGTCGCCAAGGAGATGGAAAAGGCGCTCGGCAAGGATCCGAAATATGGGGAAGACGTAACGCTGTTGCGTTCGCAGAGCGAGCGTTGCCGCGAGATTCTCAAGCGGCTGACCAGCCTGTCCTCCGAGGGCGAGGCGCATCTTTCTCGGCTGCCATTGACCTCGCTGGTCGAGGAGGTCACCGCGCCGCACCGGGACTTCGGCATCTCGATCAAGCTTCGGCCCGGCGAACGCATCGGCCCCGAGCCGGTCGGGCGACGCAATCCGGGCGTCATCTACGGCCTCGGCAACCTGGTCGAGAACGCCGTCGATTTCGCCCGCAAAAGCGTCACCGTGCACTGGAGCTGGGACGAGGCCACCGTCACCTTCTCGATCATCGATGATGGCCCTGGCTTTCCGGCCGAGATCATCGACCGCATCGGCGAGCCCTATATGTCGACGCGCCAGGGCAATGAAACAGGCGGCGGTCTGGGCCTCGGCCTGTTCATCGCCAAGACCCTGCTCGAACGCTCCGGTGCCGTGCTCGATTTCCGCAATTCCAGCGGCCTGGGCGAGGGCGCCATGGTACAGATATCGTGGCCGCGTGGTGTGTTCCTCAATCCGGAAATCACTTCGGCCAGCATGTTCGACACCGCCTGAGAGCCTTGAAGGACCTCTAAAAATTGGACAATCGGGCTCAGGAACTATATTTGCGTAAAATTAAGGCAGCAGGAATTTTGAGACTATGACAGGCGACGAGAATATTGGCGCAATGGTTGAAGGCGAGGACACCTCGCTGCTTGTCGTCGATGACGACAAGCCGTTCCTCACGCGTCTGGCCCGCGCCATGGAAGCCAGGGGCTTCGTGGTCGAGACGGCCGAGAGCGTCGAGGAGGCGGTTGCCAAGGCGCGCGCCAATCCACCCGCCTACGCTGTAGTCGACATGCGGCTCGGGGACGGCAACGGCCTCGACGTGGTCGCGGCCATCCGCGAAAAGCGCGAGGATTCCCGCACCATCATCCTGACCGGCTATGGCAACATCGCCACCGCGGTGACCGCGGTGAAGCTCGGTGCGGTCGATTATCTCTCCAAGCCCGCCGACGCCGATGATATCTTCGCTGCACTCACCCGCACCGCCGGCGAGCGCGCGGCGCCGCCTGAAAACCCGATGTCGGCCGACCGCGTCCGTTGGGAGCATATCCAGCGCGTCTATGAGATGTGCGAGCGCAACGTCTCCGAGACAGCGCGCCGGCTCAACATGCACCGCCGCACCTTGCAGCGCATACTGGCCAAGCGCGCGCCGCGTTAGGATCGCAGGGTGTCGCTTGGGGCCAAGTTTGTAACCAGCGGCGGAGAGAGCCCAATCGCCGAAGTTAGCGCCGCCCCTCATCGCCCTGCCGGGCACTTCTCCCCGTATAGTGACGGGG
>NZ_RZTB01000252.1:0-2183 GCF_003997735.1 Mesorhizobium sp. M7A.F.Ca.MR.148.00.0.0
GTGCCCGCTGGTGGAGCGCGAGAGTGTGAGGGGGGTGGGGGAGTGACTGCCAACCCCGACCGCTATCGCCCACCAGAGATAACTCTAAGGCGCGTCGCGGCTAAACGGATTCAGACGACGCGCTTTACAGTAAGCTGATCCGGCGGCTGCCCGAATCCTTCCTTCGTGAAGTTGACTTTGGCGTCTTCGCTCATTGTCATACCAAGGTAAGCACGACGTTGTTGACCAGATCAGTGATGACGTCGTCCGCCTGAGATTGCTGGATAGTCACCTGTGAGGGGTGGGCCGCCATGTTCCTCTTCTTCAGCTTCTCTCGAAGGATTTCGGTGGTGTTCTTGGATATCAGCGAGGCCGTTTGACAGATGTCGACAACCTCTGCCTCCTTCAGCTCCTCGAAATGCTCGATGGATGAGATCGAGATGCCGGTCTTCTTAGGGAAGCGCCGAGTGATGGCAGCATTGAAGTCCGTAAGACGTGCCGCGTTGGCAAGGATCCATCGTAGGAGATGATCGAACGCGAGGTTCCACGACATGACGATGCAGGCGCGGAACGCCTCCGCTCGGTAGCAGGCCAGCGCTTCCCGCAGGAAGGCCCGTTCGGCGATATCCGGTAAGCGGTCAGGAAGATCGGACAGAAGCTTGCCGACCCGTATGACGGTCTGATGCACGCCGTATTTCTTGTCGAGATCGAAACGCACGTTGCGCGCCAGCCGATATCTGCTTCGCTCCTTGAGGAGCTCCGGCGGCTTCGTGGCGGCCATGCGCGGCAGGTACACCGAAACGTCTGGTGACGTCAGATGAAGCTGCTTGAAGCAGGCTCTGATGGCTTCGTTGTCGAAAGACGCCAGCGTCTTGTGGACGTGGAGATACCATCCGAAGACCTTGATCTTGTCCTTCGCCGAAAGCGCGTCGAATCCATCGACCTGCTGCACGAAATCAGCAAGGAGCATCAATCGCCGCCCGAGAGCATCGTTTCGACCTCGGCGATGCCCAGATGGTTGATGGCGTAGTGTCCCTTCTCGGGCGAGGTCATCAATTTCGCGAACTTCAGATCGCGCAGCGGCTGCGAAAAATCAGGGATGTTCACCGACCATTTAAGAGTCCGAAATCCCGTATAGATGTGTGCGGCCGTCACCGCCGGCGTCTCCCGGTGTTCCTTGAACCAGGCGGCTATGAGCAGGTAACGCTTAACGTTGCTCTTGGGATTCGCCCCATGCACATAGCTTGCGAGAGACGTCGCGGATGTCATGTCGAGTTCGAGGACTTCCGGGGCAGGCTTGGCGGCGCGCTGCACTTTCGGCCGCAGCGCTCGCACAGGCGTATCGATCTCCACGACCTCGGCTTCTTCCATATCGTCCTCCGCGTCGATCTCGGCCTCTCGGGCGACCGCCTTGACGCTCGGACCGGCGATGCGCTGGGTGGTCACGGGAGCGGATGTCTTCAGGGCGTTTTGGATCGCCTGGGTGATCTGTCCGATGTCTCCGTCGGCGATCTCCGCTTCGACCATTATAAAGCGTATCTTGGAGGTTCCGCCGGTCTTTCCTGTCGTGCCCTTGGCCATGCAATTCTCGCTAGATTGATTCAGGGGAATCACTGCAACCAAGGTATCTGGTTCTGGCCAACTTACAGCATCTCAAATCCTTGCTCTTCACAGATACTTCACAGGATTCGACGCGCATCCTGCGATTTTTTTGCGCCCCCCGTTTTCGGACGACTGACAGATCAATAGGCGCGCTAAAAAAAAACCGTCGAGCATGGCATTTAAATTGCGATGCTTCGCCTCCAGTTAGACTTGGTCGCCCGCACCGCAATTCCACTAGATTTCTTATCTGAGGCCGACAAAGTACATATTTGCGAGCCATGCGAACCGGCGAGATCACAAAGCGATCTGAAGGTTTCAATTCACGTCGCCACGCGAAATATTAAAGCTCAGCCGCGAAAGCGCCCCAGAGCTACAAATCCATCAACTAACTGACTTCGTTAGATGTTATGGAAACTAGCGTCCGCAACCAAATTGACACTGAGCGGCCATTTCACGCGGATGCCAAGCCGGCATGGTTCATATGCCAAGCCATTCGCAAGGATGGCAAGCGTCTGCCCTTCCCGAGAGATGGGTGACAGTTCATTCTGGATAGATGGGTTACACTTTCGGCCCTTTGCAAGGAGAGCAAGGTGCCTTGGAAG
>NZ_RZTB01000253.1:0-2147 GCF_003997735.1 Mesorhizobium sp. M7A.F.Ca.MR.148.00.0.0
GGAACATCCGAAGGACAAATTCAGCAGGTTACCGAGCCTGGAGAAAGTCAGCCGCGATCCAGTCGAATACTTTTGCTACGGCTGCCCAGCTCGGGAGATTGGAAAAGAAGGTCGACGTATCGATTGAATTGTGAACTTGTTCTTTCTCCATCCGATAAGCGGAGTGAGTGCATCACGTTGCCTCGATCAAATAAGTACAGTTGCCATGCAGCTTTCTCAGGCCCGGGACTTAGGTGCTGATTTCAAAAGCGCGCCGCGAATACGTTCCTGCCCATATTCCGTCAATCGAATGCTCGACTGTCGGATTGTGCGCTCCCCGACACAGTGCTGTTCGGTTCGCCTCCTGGGTACCTCCCCCAGTCGATTGACGACCTGAAGAAGAAGCTTCGCTCGCAAGCTGGCACGACTCTTGAGGGTACTCCAGGTGGCGAAAGGAACTCCGGCTCGAGTCCCGTTGACTTCGGATGTTGCGAGGCTGGGCTGGAGCAAACTTTGCACCGATGAGAACGCAATGAAGGAGGCATCATGGAACTCCCGCAGGTGGAGTTAGACCTATTCCTCGAGATGACTGATGATATCGCTCAATCCGAACAGTTGTTCGAACGGATGTCTGCGTTTGCGCTGAAGTTCGATTGCCCGTGGATTGCCTATGGCCCGCTCGCATCAAAACAGGGGGTTTTCAAGCCGAACCGAGAGGGTTCTGTGGTGATGTGGAATTATCCTGCTGAATGGCAGGAGCGCTACTCGAGAATGGGCTATGCCAAAATAGACCCACTCATCAAGAAAGGTCGAAAGGAGGCGGGGCCCTTTCGATGGAGCGAGGTGTATACCGATGAAAGCATAACTGAAGATGGACGCCGCGTCTTGGACGAAGCAGCAACATTCGGCTTGAGGTCAGGCGTTACCGTCCCATTACATGGCCCTGGTGACAGCTTTAGGTTTGTGAGTTTTGCTCAATCCTCGGACTGCGAATTGCAGAATAGAACGATCACCTACCTGCAAATGGCCGCGCTGCGGTTTCATCGGATGGTTACGAAGTTCGACACTACGACTGCGTCGGAACGAGTACATAACCTGTCTCCGAGAGAAATACAGTGCATTGATTGGGTGTCGAAAGGAAAATCGTCATGGGAAATAGGAACTATTTTAGGCAGATCACGAAATACGATAGATTTCCATTTAAAAAATGTAATGCGGAAGTTGGATGCGACCAGCAGAACGGTAGCTGTTGTAAAAGCTTTGAAAGTTGGGATTATCGAACCGCCGTAGGTGCGCAGCTAGTTCTCCGCCCGTAGTAGCGCGCGTGATAGCCGAGAGCTCCGGCGTGCGCTCGCTCTTCGAAGCCCCAGCGCCTCGTCCATCTCGGCCTCGAGCACCTCCTGCATCACCCACCTCGTTCGATCTATCCGGGTTTCAAAGCAGAATGTCTTTGACGGCAGCGCTGGCGGTCTTACTTTCCGTCTTGATCATGGCGGCGTTCCTTCCAGGGAATCGGTGACGTTGAGCACCACCCTGTCATGACCGCCCGCTCTCAGCGAATTTGCAGAACTCAGCACGCCATTCTGTCTTAAGCGACTGACGCATGAGTGATGTGTGTCCAAAATCTGACAGCCGTCAGAAAACATGTCGGGTTCAAAACAGCGGAGCGTCTTGGGCCTGTCGGGCTTTTCGAAGCCTATCACGCAGTAACTGCGCGCCAAGGGCACTGGCACGGCCTTTGCTGGTCGAGGTGCGGCAATATAGTGTGAGGGTTAAGCCGCATGAGAACACGGAACTCGCTCGACGTAAGGGATGATCGACCTCATCCAGAAAGCTTCTCTCCGGCGGGTTCGAGGGTGCTGCGCGCGCATCTCGGCGACGGGCCAGCGATCGACGATTGAGGCTACATCTCCGGAGCGAGTGATGCCTCGAAAATTGCAATGCTGTCTCTGGTCCGACGCGCTGGAAGTTTGTGAAGAGTCGGCCCGGCAAATCGGCGAACCGGTCGGCTTAGGCTGCGAAAAAGGGTAGATGGCCGCGTTGCCGCGGTGGATCAACAGGCGGTGTCAGAAAGCCAAAGGCACACGTACACTATCGTGGCGCTTCGCAGGAGGTAGATGGGAGTAATCACCAGTGATTTTACCGGAACTTCGCTCAGCAAACACAGC
>NZ_RZTB01000254.1:0-2031 GCF_003997735.1 Mesorhizobium sp. M7A.F.Ca.MR.148.00.0.0
CCGCCCCTCATCCGCCTGCCGGCACCTTCTCCCCGTATAGTGACGGGGAGAAGGGTCCTCAATTCCGGTAGGCCGGTTCCTGCTCGTCTAGGATCGCCTTCAACTCGCTGAGATGGCGTTCGGCCTGGCCGGGATAGTCGTCCATCTCGCTTGCCGCCTTCTCGGCGATCGCATCGGATAGCGTGCGCAGCGGGCGGCCGGTCCACAGCGCCTTGATGTAGGTCTCGGCGGCGCGTTCGAAATAGAACATGCGGTTGAAGGCATCGGCGACCGTGTCGCCGATGACCAGCACGCCGTGATTGCCCATCACCATCACCTTGACCTTGGGATCGACGAGAAGCTGCGAGCAGCGCTCGCCCTCCTCCTCGAAGGCCAGCCCGCCATAATGCGCGTCCACGACATGGCGATTGAAGAACATCGCTGAATTCTGGTCGATCGGCGGCAGTGTCGAGTCAGCGAGCGATGCCAGCACCGTGGCGTGGATCGAATGGACATGCATGACACAGCGCGCGTGGCGCACATTGCGATGGATGGCGCCATGCAGTCCCCACGCCGTTGGGTCGGGCGCATCGGGGCCGGAGAGCGTTTCTGGATCGTTGGCATCGATCATCAGAAGGTCGCTCGCCTTGATGCGCGAGAAATGCACCTGGTTGGGGTTCATCAGGAACTGTGTCCCGCCATCATTGACGGCCAGCGAGAAGTGATTGGCCACCGCCTCATGCATGTTGAGCCGTGCCGTCCAGCGGAAGGCGCAGGCAAGATCGACGCGCTCCTCATAGTAGGGCAGGTTGGTCAGCGTTTCCTTTTGCAGACGGGCAAGGCTCATCCTAAAATCCTCCGGTTTCGGCAAGAATGCCGTGGCCAGCCCATGTCCGCAACCGGTTTTGGTTGGTGCAGGGATGGCTATCTCACGCTGCCGTGCTGGCAGCGGCACCGCCGGCTCGCAGGCCGCCATGCTCGATGATGAAATCGATCACCTCCTGCAGCCCCTTGCCGCGCGACAGGTCGGTGAAGCCGAACGGCCGCTTGCCGCGCATGCGGCCGGCGTCGCTCTCCATGACATCGAGGTTGACGTTCACGTAAGGAGCAAGATCGCTCTTGTTGATCACCAGGAAATCGGAGCGGGTGATCGCCGGCCCGCCCTTGCGCGGAATCTCCTCGCCCTGGCAAACCGAGATGACATAGAGCGTCAGGTCGGCGAGGTCGGGCGAGAAGGTCGCGGCAAGATTGTCGCCGCCGGATTCGATGAAGACGATGTCGAGATCCGGGAATTTCCTGTTCATTTCGGCGATTGCCTGCAGATTGATCGACGCATCCTCGCGGATGGCAGTGTGCGGGCAGCCGCCGGTCTCGACACCCATGATGCGGTCCTCGGGCAGTGCCTGCAGCCGCGCCAGCATCATGGCGTCTTCCTTGGTGTAGATGTCGTTGGTGACGACGGCGATGGAAAACTCGTCGCGCAGCGCCTTGCACAGCTTTTCGGTCAGCGTCGTCTTGCCCGAACCGACCGGGCCGCCAATGCCGACGCGCAGCGGACCATTTGTCTGTGTCATGCGGGAAACTCCGTGATGGCGAGGATGGCAAAGCCGAGCCCGATCAACAGGCAGAGCGGCGAATAATAGCGGACATCGAGCCGCGCGAAAGGTTGTTCCGGCGCCAGCCGCCGCCACCATGGCGTGAAGCCGGCTATGCCGCGACCCAGGAACACCAGGCCGATGAGCAGCGAAGTGGCGGCGAGGCCTTCCCGGGGAAAGGGCGAGGCAAAGACGCCCATGAGCGCCAGCGGCCATAGTGTCGCGAGGCACAGGCACGCGGCAACGGCGAAACTGGCAAACGGCGTCGGCATTTCATCGACGCCGCGAAAGCCGACAACGGCGCGGGCGCAGGAGGCCGCATCCTGGCCCGGCCAGATGCCGCCAAGACCCCAATAGACATGCAGCGCGGTGATCAGCAGCAGAGCAAGGGAGAGCGAGAAAGCGAGAAAAATCATGAGCGGAACAGTCGCGAATACTGGGTTTCATGCTTCATCGC
>NZ_RZTB01000255.1:0-1963 GCF_003997735.1 Mesorhizobium sp. M7A.F.Ca.MR.148.00.0.0
TATTTTTTTGCCAATGTGCAAACAAGCTACGTCACGGATATTTGAAAAGCAAGGCGCTGTTTTCACGCGAACTGGGTAGGTCGTCTGCCTGCAGGCGGCCGAACGTGCTGGCGAAAGGCAGCGCGCAGACTAGGACAATCGTGTTGTGATCGGGCGATTGAAGGTGGTGATGCCCCGCTGTCGACACATGCCGCCGGCGCGTGGCCCGTCCGGATTTCTTCGATATTAATTTTCTTGGTCAAGAATTTGCCCGATCAAGCTGGCACAAGGTCGGCGATCTGCAATGATGTTCCAAGTTTTTCTGACATGATGCTTCATCGATATGGGCGTTTGACTAAAGTGGCGCAGTGTTACCTTGCTTGCCTTGCGGTCCTGCTCGCATTCGGCCCGCCGGTCATGGCAGCCGATAATCGTCTGCACAATTGCGGCGACGATGAGCTCGACGCCCCCAAGCGGATCGTCGTGTGCACCAGCCTGCTGGAGGACAAGGCCGTATCGGTGAATGATCAAGCCCTTGCCCATTTCAACCGAGCGAATGCACTGGACGGCAGCGGCGAATATGACCGCGCCATTGCGGACCTCGACCAGGCGATTGCGCTCGATCCGAATCATATCCTCGCCTTTCGACGGCGCGCCGAGATCTGGATGAAGAAAGGCGACAAGGCTCGCGCCATTGCTGACTATGACCAGGCGATCAGGCTCGATCCAAAGGATGCCTCGATCTACCGCGACCGCGCTGATGTCTGGGCGAGCAAGATGTTCTACAAGCGGGCCATTGCCGAGTACGATCAGGCGATCAGCCTCGATCCGAAAAACGCCGTCGGCTACAACAATCGCGGTCTGCTATGGTCGTACATCGATGATGCGGACCGGGCCTTAGCCGACCTTAGCCAGGCGATCACCCTCAATCCCCATTATGCCGAAGCCGTCACCAATCGGGGTCGGGTCTGGTCGTACAAAGGCGAGTATGATCTTGCGCTGGCGGACTACGATTACGCGATCGCCATCAATCCAGGCTATGTGCAAGCCTACGACAGCAGGGGCCTCGTCTGGGCATCCAGGCATAAATACGATGACGCCATATCAGATTACAATCTCGCGATCGCAATAGATGCCGGCTATGCTGGCGCCTACAGGAACCGTGCCGCGGCCTGGAGCGATAAAGGCAAATACGACACCGCCATCGCGGACTATGATCAAGCGATCTTCCTCAATCCTGAAGATGCCGCCGCCTATCTCGGGCGCTGTTACGTGTGGCTGTACATGGCGAAAAACAATCGCGCGATCAATGATTGCACTCAGGCGTTGCACTATGCGCCGAACTATCCCAGCGCCTACGAAGCGCTGGGTATCGCCAGTATGTACAAGACAGACTATGTCGAGGCCTTCGCCAACTTCAACGAGGCTGTTCGTCGAAACCCAAAATTCGCGGGTTTCTATCAAAGTCGCGGCATTGCCGGATTCTACTTTGGTCCGGCCGCCAAGGCACAGGCCGATCTGGAGAAGTCCGCCCAAATGCAGCCCCAGGATGCGTATTCCGCAATCTGGGTGGACCTTGCCCGGCGCCGCAACGGGCAGTCGAGCATCCTGCGCGTGGCAAAGCTCGACATGACGAAATGGCCGGCGCCGCTGGTCCGCATGCTGCTAGGTGACCAGGCGCCTGAAGTGACACTGAAGGCGGCTGATGATCCGGATGCAACCATCAGGAACGAGCAGGTCTGCGAGGCCAATTTCTACACAGCGGAATTCCAGCGGCTGCAGCATCGTGACGACGAGACGTTGCCGCTCTATCGGCTCGTGCTAAGCGATTGCCCAAAGCATTTCATCGAATACCTCGCTGCGATCAACGCGCTACGCTCCATGGGCAAAGCGCCGTAGAGCGCGACTTCACACCAGCGCCTCCGCCAGCAGTTTTGCCTGTGGCGTCAACTCATCGAAGCGGCGGGCAAAGAGGTTCAGCTGG
>NZ_RZTB01000256.1:0-1907 GCF_003997735.1 Mesorhizobium sp. M7A.F.Ca.MR.148.00.0.0
TCATTTCCAGCCCGTCCCCATTGCCCCATGCTGGATAAGCAGTAGCGAATATTTTTCCCTGCCGCCAGTTCGCAGTTTGAGATTCGAAGCCGCCTATGCTGATGAATCGATTGGTCCATACAGTTCAGCCTATTCGCACGGCAGCAACGGTCTGCCGGTATAGTTGCACCGCTTGGCCGTCGAAGTTGACCGTCCATTCTCACATCCGAAACACGCCGAAGCGCGTGTCCTCGATTTCGGCGTTGAGCGCCGCGGACAGGCTGAGCGCCAGCACGTCGCGCGTCTTCGCCGGGTCGATGATGCCGTCATCCCACAGGCGTGCGGACGAATAGAGCGGATGACCCTCATGCTCGTATTTCATCAGGATAGGCTTCTTGAATTTCGCCTCTTCCTCGGCGCTCCATTCCCCGCCCTTGCGCTCGATGCCTTCACGCTTGACCATGGCAAGCACCGTTGCCGCCTGTTCGCCGCCCATCACCGAGATGCGGGCGTTCGGCCACATCCACAGGAAGCGCGGCGAATAGGCGCGGCCGCACATGCCGTAATTGCCGGCGCCGAACGAACCGCCGATGATGACAGTCACCTTCGGCACCTTGGCGGGGGCAACCGCCATCACCAGCTTGGCGCCATCCTTGGCGATGCCGCCTGCTTCATATTTTCGACCGACCATGAAGCCGGTAATGTTCTGCAGGAAGACCAATGGAATTTTGCGCTGGCAGCACAGTTCGATGAAGTGCGCGCCCTTCACAGCACTTTCGGAAAACAGCACGCCGTTGTTGGCGATGATGCCGACCGGCATGCCATGGAGATGGGCAAAGCCGGTGATCAGCGTGGTGCCGTAATTCTGCTTGAACTCGTCGAATTCGGAACCGTCGACGATGCGCGCAATGACCTCGCGCGCGTCATAGGGCTGGCGCAAGTCGGTCGGCACGATGCCATAAAGTTCATCCGCCGGATGAAGCGGCGGAATCGATCTCTGTAAGGTCAGGCTTACAGTCTTGTTCCGATTCAGGTTTTTGACGATGCGCCGGCAGATGGCGAGCGCTTGGTCGTCGTCCAGCGCATAGTGGTCGGCAACGCCGGAAAGCCTGGTGTGCACATCCGCACCGCCAAGATCCTCGGCACTGACATCCTCCCCGGTCGCCGCTTTCACCAGCGGCGGTCCGCCGAGGAAAATGGTTGCCTGGTTGCGCACCATGATCGTCTCGTCGGACATCGCCGGCACATAGGCGCCGCCCGCCGTGCAGGAACCCATGACGCAGGCGATCTGCGGAATGCCTGCGGCGGACATGTTGGCCTGGTTGTAGAAAATGCGGCCGAAATGCTCGCGGTCGGGAAACACCTCGTCCTGGTTGGGCA
This sequence comes from Mesorhizobium sp. M7A.F.Ca.MR.148.00.0.0, assembly GCF_003997735.1. Lineage (NCBI taxonomy): Bacteria > Pseudomonadati > Pseudomonadota > Alphaproteobacteria > Hyphomicrobiales > Phyllobacteriaceae > Mesorhizobium > Mesorhizobium sp. M7A.F.Ca.MR.148.00.0.0. Next base: position 1,360 of record NZ_RZTB01000256.1, read on the forward strand.
GGTTGGCGCCGCCGCTGTCGACGAGGTAGATGCAGGGCAGATTGTTCTGCAGTGCGATCTCCTGCGCCCGCAAATGCTTCTTCACGGTCAGCGGATAATAGGTGCCGCCCTTCACCGTGGCGTCGTTGACGACGACCATGACCTCGGTGCCTTCGACGCGGCCGATGCCGGCGATCATGCCGGCCGAAGAGATCTCCTCGCCATACATCGACCATGCCGCGAACTGGCCGATCTCGAGGAAGGGCGAGCCGGTGTCGAGCAATTGCGCCAGGCGCTCCCGCGGCAACAGCTTGCCGCGCGAAACATGCCGCTCGCGCGCCTCATCCGAGCCGCCGCGCTCGACGGTGGCCGCCTTCTCCGCAATGTCGGCGACCAGCGCCCGCATGCGCTCGGCATTGGCGCGGAATGCTTCGGAGGAGGGGGAGATCTGGGTTTGCAATGTGGCCATACCTACACCCCCTCCGCCATGATCTCGCGCCCAATCAGCCAGCGGCGGATTTCGCTGGTGCCGGCGCCGATCTCGTAGAGCTTGGCGTCGCGCAGCAGGC
>NZ_RZTB01000257.1:0-1855 GCF_003997735.1 Mesorhizobium sp. M7A.F.Ca.MR.148.00.0.0
GACGCTGCCAATCTCCCCCCTTGAGGGGGAGATGTCCGGCAGGACAGAGGGGGGCAACGCTTGATACCAACCTTCGGCTCTTACCATCTCGCCAATGTTCGCCTTCATCGCTCACTGGCACCAGGCCTTTCCGCGCCCTTCGATGCTGACGGCTTCGGGCTTGCCGACATCGCTGTGGCCGACGGGAAGATTTCCAGCATCACCGCGCATGGCCGATCCGCCGATGCGATTGACCTCGCCGGCCGTATAATCCTGCCATGCTTCGTCGACTGCCACACGCATATCGACAAGGGCCATATCTGGCCGCGAAAGCCCAATCCTGACGGCACGTTCATGGGCGCGTTGAATGCCGCCGGTGCCGATCGCGTGGCACGCTGGAGCGCCGAGGATTTGGCACGGCGGATGGATTTTTCACTGCGCTGCGCCTACGCGCATGGCACCAGGGCGCTGCGCACCCACATCGACAGCGTCGCGCCGCAGGAGGAAATCTCCTGGCCAGTGTTCGAGACGATGCGCGAGGCATGGCGCGGCCGTATCGAATTGCAGGGCGCCTGTTTGCTCGGCATCGAAGGCGTGCGCGACAAAAAGTGGTTCGACAGACTGGCAAAAAGGGTTGCCGCGGCAAAGGGCGTGCTCGGTGTCGTCACCTATATGGTGCCGGACCTCGAAGAACTGCTCGACCATGTCTTCGCGCAAGCGATCAAGCATGGCCTCGATCTCGATTTCCATGCCGACGAGACCGATGATATCTCCGCCATATCGTTGAAGAAGATCGCCGAGGCCGCTCTCTGGAACGGTTTCGAAGGAAAGATCCTCGTCGGCCATTGCTGCTCGCTCGCGCGCCAGCCGGACCTCGATGTGCTCGATACGCTGGACAAGGTGGCGAAGGCCGGGCTCGCCGTCGTCTCGCTGCCGATGTGCAATCTCTATCTGCAGGACCGGCGCGGCGACCAAACCACGCCGCGCTGGCGCGGTGTGACGCTGCTGCACGAGATGAAGGCGAGGGGCATTCCGGTGGCAGTCGCTTCCGACAACACGCGTGATCCCTTCTACGCCTATGGCGATCTCGACATGCTAGAGGTCTACCGCATGGCGACGCGCATCCTGCATTTGGACCATCCGGTCGCCGACTGGCCGCAAGCGGTCACCGCGACGCCGGCCAAGGTGATGCGGCTTGATGGCTTCGGCACGCTTGCCGCCGGCGGCGATGCCGATTTCATCCTGTTCAAAGGCCGAAGCTGGACGGAATTGCTCTCGCGACCCGAATCGGATCGCATCGTGGTGCGCGGCGGCAAGGCGATCGACCGGCAATTGCCCGACTATGCCGAACTCGACGAACTGATGGTGGGATAATGGACGTTTCGGCGCTCAAACGCGATCTTGACGGGCTCAAGGTCGACGACAACCCGGCCATCGTCCAGCAGAAGAGCCGTGACTTCTACTGGTACAGCCCGGTGCTGAAGCAGCAACTGGACCATGTCACCGGCGATCTGATCGTGACGCCAAGGAATGAGACCGAACTGATACGCGTGCTTGCCGCGTGTCATTGCCATGGCGTGCCGGTGACACCGCGTGGCAGCGGCACCGGCAATTACGGCCAGGCGATGCCGCTCTCCGGCGGCGTCGTGCTCAACCTTGCCGAGATGAACGAGATCAAGTCGATCGCGCCAGGTCGCGTTGTGAGCGGACCGGGGGCGATCCTGGCCGATATCGACAAGGCGACGCGGGCGCATTCCGGGCAGGAGCTGCGGCTGTCGCCCTCCACCTACAACACCGCTTCGATCGGCGGCTTCATCGCCGGCGGTTCGGGCGGCGTCGGCTCGATCAATTTCGGCGGCCTGCGCGATTTCGGCAA
>NZ_RZTB01000258.1:0-1811 GCF_003997735.1 Mesorhizobium sp. M7A.F.Ca.MR.148.00.0.0
CGACAAGCTGCTGGCGAATACGGTGATTGAGAATTATAGTGTGACGCTGGGGTAACGCCGATAGCGCCCGCCAGTTGGCGGGCGCTGATCCGGTCTAGATCGGGCGTGGACTGCGCGGCCTGCGAACCCACAGGTAGTAGATCGCGATTGCGCCAGCGACGATCACGAGCAGTTTGTAGAACATTCGTTTGACATCACCAAAGTCGAAAACCTTGTCGATCCCTTCGGGACTGGCCGGGTTTCGCAACAGCTCGATCTCAGTGCCGATCGACGTGGGCATCTTCATAAAAAAATCTCCGGCCACGTCAAACGAATACTCGCCACCACCCGGAGCGCGATAGGCGAGCTTTGCGGTTGGGATTTTCGTGATGCGCCAGGCGCCCTCTCCCGGCGCCGGGGTCAAAGGAGCCGTCGCGGCACCAGAAGAGCAATTGGCGCGCGACCGCTCTACCCAGTCGCGCCTGACCTTCACTTCCAGTACACACTGCATTCCGGTCTCAACCACGTCCGCTTTTTGCCGTTCCCAGGTGAACGTGTGAATGAAGCGGACGACGGCCGGCTTCATTGACGATGCGCCCAAAAAGAAAAGCGCTGCTGCCATCCCCGTCAGTAGGAGCTTTAACACGAAACGACCGAATGCCAGGCTCCGTTTCGTTCGCGCCATTGCCGCCAGTTGGACGGCTCTTACCCGAGGATCGTCGGAGAGCTGGCTCGGATCGCGCCCGTCGCCAATTGCGCGCCGCAGACCCACCAACACCATCATGTTGAACCACCCTACAAGAGCGACCATCAGAAGGTGCCAATGCAACCGATGAAAGGTGGTGTGATGGCTAGCAATGCAGGCGTTTGCGAAATCAATCCGAGATAAGCCGTGACGACCACCCGCGTTCCAGACGCCGTCCCCCGAAACAAGCGGCACCAACAAGAATGCCGTAAGGCCCGCTCCAGTCAGAAAAAGTGCGCGGTAAGCGCGAAAGCGTCTCTTGTAGGTAAAGACATCAATCGCATCCGATATGATCATCCCTGCGGAAATGACGCCGAGGCTGACTGAAATAATCGTGGTCACGAGAAACAGGCGCGTGAACGAGACGGCACAGGCGCCGAGGCTCGTATCGAGGGAAAGCCACTTTGAAAAAAGCTCCCCCGTGGAAGGGCGGGCGTCCCACATCAGCATGAATGCGAACGCGCCGAGCGACGCCACTATCGTCGCCGATACCCACATGGCGCGCCGAATGTCCTCGCGTTCTTTGATCTTGCCGTTGTCCACCGGAGTCTCAAGTCGTTTGCAGCCATCGTCCTTATGCTGCTGCAGACGTTAATATCCCGGATTCATACTGTATAAAAATCTTTAGAGAGCGTCTCGGACGCTTCAAAGACGAGCCGAGACTTGATCAATAGTGAGAACCCTGGTCCATCGCTGGGCTTTCCGCAGCTACAGATCTTGACCGCTGACATTGTTCCAGCGACTTCCGCGCGTTCACCGGAAAAGCGGCGTGACGTATGATTTGAACGAGCGTGAAGCTTTCCAAACGCAATCTCACGCAGGAAAGTGCTATCCTGAGCGTCGACTCGGCAGCGATGACCAAGAACGGGGCATTATTCTTTCTCTCGACAACGGTGTCTGGTTGACCAACCACGTTTCACCCCGGTATCTGGTTCAGATGCTCGAACGGGAATTGCCATGAAATCAGCCGTTGTCCTCCTGCCCGGCCTCAACCGCGACCGCGACATGATCGCGGCGCTGACCAAGATTTCGGGAACGCCGCCGGTCACCGTCTGGCAAACCGACACCGAAATCCCCGATGTCGACC
>NZ_RZTB01000259.1:0-1768 GCF_003997735.1 Mesorhizobium sp. M7A.F.Ca.MR.148.00.0.0
CCGCGTGGTGGTGATGACGGCCGATGGCGCTTATGTGGAGCGGGCGAAGGACTGAGGGGGGCGAGCGCCCAAACGACCACTGCAAGCAATGCCTTTCCATAGACAGGGGGCAGCTTCGAAACACCGCTTATTGCTTGAAGCAGTGCTCGCGGTGCCATTGCAAGAAATGAGGATGCGGGCGTTCGAGCTGTCGGCGAGGCGGAAGCGCGCGGCGCGTCTTGTTTATGAAGCCCTGCACGCTGTCGAAGTCATTGACCTGTCTGGAGATCAGGATTTCCAAATCGTCCGACAGGCTGATCAATCCACGGTCGAACATCCAATGCGCAGTGCCGGACAGTGCGATCCCATTGTTGACGACATCAGGCCCGTTCGCCTCAACCGGTCGAATATGTGCGGCAGAAACCTCTGCCCGGCCTCCGCCATTTATCAGCTTGAGACCTGTGATCGCGCAGCGCTCGTCATAGGCACGTAAGACGACTCGACGGAAAATGCGGTCCCGCACGATTCGCGATCCGATGTAGCTTACGCGGTCACGACTCTGCTCGAATTCGAATGGCGCCTGCTCATCCTGAAAGCCGGCAGATATGCCGACCTCATCAACGCGCGGCAGCAACAACTCATTCGTATCCAGGCCCAGATCGATGATCCGGTTGAAGTCACCTGGGCTGAGTGCGCGGACAGCAGATTGGGCGCGGCCAGAAATCCGTCCCTCATCATTGAGCAGGCCTCGTTCGACGGGACCGTCAGATCCGCTAAATGGAACAGGATTGACGAAATCGAGGTAGCTTCCGGGCTCAATCAGCGCGAGATACATGTCAGGCGTTACCGGATCGGGGATGATCTGCTGGACTTTCGCTACAGCGTAATAGCCCCGTGTATCGTTTACCTTGCTGGGCTCGTAGTAGATAATCCACTTGCCGACACACGCTTCAACGCGGCGCAGATACGGGCGAGGAAACTGGTATTGCTCTGCGGGGCGATCGTTGTATCGCGAATCCGAGCGATGAATGAAAACCCCGAATCCCATGAATCTTCCTGCAATGCGTTCTTGGGAATAACTACTTCAGATGTGGCATCAAAATCCGAACTTTGGGGTTTAGTCCAGGCGGCGGTCGCACTTCCCCATGGCATCGGTCTTTCGCAGCCTCGCGCTGAAGCGCCACACTACAACGAAGCGCAGCAATATATTTCAGGAAGGTGTCGCAAAGCGCCCGCGCGGCCCGTCCTTTGACGGAAGAAGGAGCGCGCCATGCGAAAACTTATAGTAACCGAATTCATCAGCGTCGATGGCATTGCTGAGGTCGAGAAGCTGCCCAGCGTGACCTGGAACGACGAGATGAACAGGTTCAAGGAGGACGAGCTTGCCGACAGCGGCGCCATGCTTTTGGGGCGCACGACCTATGAGATCTTTGCCGGCTCCTGGCCAACGGAAACCGGAGATTTTGCCGACCGGTTCAACGCGCTGCCGAAATATGTCGCCTCAAACAGCCTGAAGGCGCTCGACTGGAAGCCGGCCGAATTGCTGAAAGGGCCTCTGCCGGAAGCGGTCAGGACGCTGAAGCAAGGCAGCGGCGGCAACATCTACGTGCATGGCAGCCTCAGCGTCGCGCAGGAATTGCTGCGCCACGGCCTGGTCGACCGCGTCAGGCTGCTCAGCTATCCAGGCGCCGTCGGCCAGGGCAAGCCGCTGTTCCCAGGCGGCGCGGCGGTGACGCTCGACCTGATTTCCGCAAAGCCGTTTAGCAACGGCGTGGTGGCGCTAGAGTAT
>NZ_RZTB01000025.1:0-64792 GCF_003997735.1 Mesorhizobium sp. M7A.F.Ca.MR.148.00.0.0
CCCGGTTGCTGCACCGAATGGGTGGCATCGAAGATCACCGGCGCGCCGATTTCGGCCATGATGGGAAGAGCGCGCATGTCGGAGACCAGCGTGTTGTAGCCGAAGGAGGCGCCGCGCTCGGTGGTCAGCACATTGGCATTGCCGGATCCGGTGATCTTGGCGACCACGTTCTTCATGTCCCAGGGGGCGAGGAACTGCCCCTTCTTCACATTGATCACCTTGCCGGTTTTCGCCGCGGCGACCAGCATGTCGGTCTGGCGCGACAGGAAAGCCGGAATTTGCAGGACATCGACATGCGGCGCGACGATGGCGCACTGCTCCTCGGTGTGGACATCGGTCAGCACGGGGAGCGAAAATTCCTTGCGCAGTTCGTCGAAGACGGGAAGGGCTGCGTCGATGCCGGCGCCGCGCGTCGCCGACAGCGAGGTGCGGTTGGCCTTGTCGTAGCTGGTCTTGTAGACGAGGCCTATGCCGAGCCTGCCGGTCAGTTCCTTCAGTGCGCCGGCCATGTCGAAGGCATGCTGGCGCGATTCAAACTGGCACGGGCCGGCGATCAGGGACAAAGCCGCCCTGTTGTCGAAGACGACATTGCCGACGGCTACAGACGAATTGGGCACCATCGAATTGGACGCTTGCGGCTTGCTCATGGGATCTCCCGGAAGATAAAGGCCGCGCCCTGTCCGGGTGCACGCCGCACGACGATATCATTGCCCGCTATATCGTGTTGGACGGAATTGGCTGCAAGCAGCCTCGATGTCACATCGGCGTTCCGAACCGAAAAGACCACCGCTGCGAAGCGTAGATCTGTCGGCGCGCCGGCCGGCAGGCCGAAGCGCGCGGTGAAAGCCGCGCGGTCAAGCACGCTCAAATCCGCATTCGGCAAGGGAAAAATGCCGCCCTGCCCGTCGGCGGCCGGATCATCCACCGCCACGGAAATCAGCCCATGCTGCTTTCCGGGCGCATCGCTGACCGCCAAGATCTCGACAATTCCGGTCGCGCCGTTGGCGTGGGCCTGCAAAGCCGTGCGATCCACATCAGGCGCGTTGACCCGCTCGCAGGCAAACAGAAAGGCGTCCGTGGCCTCGGCTCCGGCCGCAAAGGCGAGCTTGAACGACGCGATGTCGCTTTTGCCGGCAGGGTCGGTGAAGGCGCGCGAAAAACCCAGCATGTCTCCCGCCGAGATGCCGGCATCGACATAGCGTGCATGGTCGGCATCGGCATTGCCCGTGCCTAGAACAATGGCGGAAAATCCCTCGTCGCCGTTGCTGTCGCGGTAGGCGCGATCACGCGCGACGAAGACATTGCCGTCTGCGATAGCCTTTGCCGCCACCTGCTCGTCGCCGACCGCCAAAGGTTCGAGATAGGTGCCGTCGGCCAGGAAAACACAGCAGTTTTCCGTTCCGAACGGATGGATTCCGGTCGGGGCAACGACGAAGCCAAGCGCGGTGAGCCGGGCTCGCGCCACATCGAGGCTGTGCGTCGGCAGCACCAGATGATCGAGCGGATGGGTGCCTGCGGCTGCGGTTTTGGTCATGCAGGCGCGATGTGCATCATTCCGCAAAGCCGTTCAAGACTTGATCGCAATACCGGCCAGTTCGCCCGTCAATTCACCGGACGTCGAAAGGCGCCCCTGGAGCAAGGTTCGATCAGCTCCCCGCGACTACATCGGCGGAATAGCGCAGTTCACGCATCGGTTTGACCTTGCTGGTGGTCTGCGCGTAGAGCGGGTGCGCCTTGTAGGCGGCCAGCGCGGCGTCATCGGCGAACTCCGCATAGACAACCACGTCGACCTCATCCGACAGCGGATCCACCTTGGTGTTGAGCGTGACCTCGAACAGGCTGGAATGAGGAATGTCGCCGAGCGCCAGCAAGCCGGTGCGCACAGCCTCGACATCCTCTTTTCGCCGCGCGCTGAAGAAAACGATATGCCGGATCAACCCCGCCTCCTCGATCAAAGTGCCGGGGTCTTTTGTGACGGCAGGACGTTGGCGTCAATCGACAAGGATGTCGCGGCTGCTGCCACTGGAGTTAAGCTTTGCTGGTAACATATCGCACAACATGGCTAAGCTCTCTCACAGCGGTGTCGAGATAGCGGCCCTGATTGTACATGCCATCCCAGATCAAAAAAAATGCGATGGCGGCAATGACGATTACATAACGCATGGCTAAATCTATCGCACAAGGAATTCTGCGGTCATAGGCGTTTTTTGACGCGCTGCGCCTTGGCTGTGCACAGGCACAGATGCCCGCCGGCGGGAGCAATCTGCTTGGCACAGCCCCGCTTGCAGCCTGCCCCTTGAAGTTTCCCCGCATGACGTGGAAGATTGTCGCACGGATTCACCGGGAAGCGCTGAAGCTCTGGTAGGGGGCGCGCACTTCGTTCGAGCCCGCTCGCCGACGAACCGGTCGCGGCGGCGTTCGAAGCTGGCGAATGATCCAAGAGAACCGTGGCCCGGCAATTTGCGCCGACACCGCGGAAATCCAGGGGCATGAGATGGCGCAAAAGGAACATGTTGGCGTAGCATTGAGCGACGCGGTCAGGCTCGATGAATTCAACTTCGCCGAGATCGTCAAAGGCCTTCCAGCGAAAGCGCGCATGGTGCTGTCGGCGGCAATGAACCTGCCTCGCGGTTCGCTCAGGGTGAGGCTGCCGGACGGCCGCGCCGTGCTCGTCGGCGGCAAGGGACCTGGCCCGGATGCCGAACTGGTGCTGAAGAATTGGCGCTTGCCCGGCCGCGCCTTTTCCGGCGGCACGATCGGCGTTGCCGAATCCTATATGGACGGCGATTGGGAAAGCCCTGATGTGACCAGCTTCCTGGAGCTGTTCGTGGTCAATTCGGTCATTGGCGAGCGTATCGCGGGCGGCACCAGCTGGCTGATCAACACCGTCCAGCGCATACGCCACTGGTTCAACCAGAACACGCGCACCGGTTCGAAACGCAATATCTCGGCGCATTACGACCTCGGCAACGCCTTCTACAAGGAATGGCTCGATCCGAGCATGACCTATTCCTCGGCGCTCTACACGACCGGTGCCAACGACCTGGAAGGCGCCCAGGCCGCCAAATATCGCGCTCTGGCGAAGGATACAGGGATCGGTCCGAAGGACCATGTGCTGGAAATCGGTTGCGGTTGGGGTGGCTTCGCCGAATTCGCGGCGCGCGAGATCGGCTGCCGCGTGACCGGGCTGACGATCAGCCGCGAGCAGCACGACTTTGCCACGGCTCGCATCGCCAAGGCTGGCCTTGCCGACAAGGTCGACATCAAGCTGCAGGATTATCGCGACGAAACCGGCACCTATGACCGCATCGCCTCGATCGAGATGTTCGAGGCGGTCGGCGAGAAATACTGGCCGGTGTTTTTCGGCAAGATGAAGGCCTGTCTAAGGCCTGGCGGCACCGCCGGCCTGCAGATCATCACCATCAACGAAGCCGCCTACGACACCTATCGCGCAAGGCCGGATTTCATCCAGCGGTATGTTTTCCCGGGCGGCATGCTGCCGACGCCGTCGATTCTGAAGGCGCTCGGCAAGGATCATGGCCTTGCCCATCTGCGCGAGCGCGTGTTTCCGGACGACTACGCGCGCACGCTTGCCGAGTGGCGCCACCGGTTCTGGGCGTCATGGGAAAAGATCGTCCCGCTCGGCTTCGACGACCGCTTCAAGAAGCTCTGGGAGTTCTACCTGCACTATTGCGAAGCCGGCTTCCGCGCCAGCTACATCGACGTGCGCCAGGTGATCTACAAGGCGTAAGGCGACACGCTCTTGACCAGGCTATGTCGAGCATGATCTCGACATCGCCGCGCCGTCGCCGTCAAAAAGTCCGATCGCGAAGCAGAATGCCGCGCAGGACGGACGAATCGGAAATCACCTGATGCGCAGACGGACGATCTTCTTCGGCGTCATTGTTGTCGCTGCGGTGGGCATCTGGCTCAACAACACCTCGCTGTTATCGAGTCGCCCCGCCGGCAAGCCGGAGATGCTTGCCCATCGCGGCCTTGCCCAGGACTATTTGCGCGCAGGCATGACAGGACAGACTTGTACCGCCAGTAGCATGTTGCCGCCGCGCCATGGCTACCTCGAAAACACAATTCCCTCGATGGAGGCCGCCTTTGCGCTGGGCGCCGACGCGCTCGAACTGGATGTTCATCCGACGAAGGACGGCAAGTTCGCCGTCTTCCATGACTGGACGCTGGATTGCCGCACGGAAGGCAAGGGAGAAACGCGCAGCCATTCCATGGCCGAGTTGAAGACCCTCGACGTCGGCTATGGCTATACGGCGGATGGCGGCAAGACCTTTCCATTCCGCAGCAAGGGTATCGGCATGATGCCATCCCTGGATGAGGTTCTGGCACACTTCCCGGCCCGCCGCTTCAACATCAACGTCAAGAGCAACGATCCGGGCGAAGGCGAAAAGCTGGCCGCATGGCTTGCCACGCTGGCACCAGCCGAGCGCAATTATCTCTCGGTCTATGGCGGCGACAAGCCGATTGCCGCGGTCAAGGCTGCGCTGCCGGACATGCATACGCTAAGCCGCGCATCGCTGACGCAATGCATCCTGCGCTATGCCGCAATTGGCTGGACCGGCTACGTTCCGGATGCCTGCCGCAAAGGCACCTTGCTCATCCCCGTCAACATCGCGAAATGGATGTGGGGGTGGCCGAACCGGTTTCTCGATCGCATGCAAGGAGTCGATACAAGAGTCTATCTGCTCGGCCCTTATTCCGGCGGCGACTTTTCGCAAGGGCTCGACGATCCCGAACTGATCAAGCAACTGCCGGACGGCTATTCCGGCGGCATTTCCACGGATGCGCTGGATCTCGTCATGCCTGACATCAAGGAACGTTTCGGGTCGGATCAATCCACGCCGTAAGGGGCTTGGATCGAGCCGCCCCGCAGCCCACCCTTCAAAGCAGGATGCGGTATTTCGCGAAGCCTGCCTCGCCCTCGCCCGCCGGCTCGATCTTCAGCGATTTCACCTGCGCAATGAAATCCTTGGCCTTGGGGCCAGTTTCGAAGACGGCGCTGGCTCCAGGCAGCGGTGCGAACGACCAGTTGTCGTCCGCCGACGGGTTGATTGTACCTTCGCTGACGATGTAGCGGACGATGACATCGCGATTGGTGTCCGGCGCCTCGTAGATGATCTTCGAGGCATTGATGTCGGGGAAATTGCCGCCGCCGCCAGCCCGGTAATTGTTGGTCGCGATGACGAATTTCTGTTTAGGATCAATCGGTTTTCCATCGAAACTCAGGTCGACGATGCGATTGGCGCCAGCGTTGGCCAGCCCGCCCTTGGCATCGTATTTCGACGGCTGCGACAGATCGATCTTGTAGGTGACGCCGTCGATGACGTCGAAATTGTAGGACGGAAAATCAGTGTTGATGAGGGCCTGGTCGGCCTTATCAGGCTCGATCCGGTTGAAGATGCCGGCCGACATTTCCAGCCATTCCTTAACCTGCGCACCGGTGATTTCGACCGCACGCACGGTGTTGGGATAGAGATAGAGGTCGGCAACGTTCTTGATGGCGATGTCGCCCGCCGGCACGTCGGTATAGTAGTCGGCGCCGTTGCGCCCGCCGGCCTTGAACGGCGCGGCCGCCGACAGCAGCGGCACATCCTTCCATTGCGTGTTCTTGAGGATATCCCTGAGGTACCAGGTCTGCGCCTGGCTGACGACCTGCACCGACGGATCGTCGGCGACCAGCGCGAAATAGGAATAAAGCGGCGCGGAGGTCTTGCCGACGGGACGCCGCACATAGGCCAGCGTCGCCTGGTGGTCCTGTTCGAGGGCCGCGATGATGCGCTTGTCGTCCGGGACAGTCGGCTTGTTCTTGTTGTCGAGGCGTTCGAAGATCGGCCGCGCTTCGGAGGTGGCTGAAACGACCTTCCATTTCGACCCGTCACGCTCCAGCATCAGGTCGATCAGCCCCATATGCGAGCCCCAGAAACCGCCCATGACGGCGGGTTTGCCCTGCAGCGTGCCCTTTTGCGTGTCGACACCGTCGAGCGACTGGAAATCCTTCTTGCCGGGGAACACCAGATGCTGGTGGCCGGTGAACACCGCATCGATGCCGTCGACGCCGGCGACGAAGAACGAGGCGTTCTCCATCATGTCGCCCTGCTTCACGTCGATGCCGGAATGCGAGAGCGCAAGGACGATGTCGGCGCCCTCCTCCTTCATCTGCGGCACCCAGGCCTTGGCCGCCTCGATGATGTCGCGCGTCTTGACGTTGCCCTCGAGGTTCTTGAGATCCCAGACCATGATCTGCGGCGGCACGAAGCCGATGATGCCGACCCTGATCGGCTGCTCGGCGCCCGAACCGTCCTTGATCTTCTTGTCGAGGATGACATAGGGCTTGAGATAGAGCTTGTCGTCGCGCGGGTTCGCGGCAAGCTCGGTGCCGCGGATCAAATTGGCGCAGACGAAGGGAAAATTGGCGCCGGCCAGCACCTTATCCAGGAACGACAGGCCGTAGTTGAACTCGTGGTTGCCCAGCGTCGAGCACTCGTAGCCAAGCAGGTTCATGCCTTTCATGATCGGATGCAGGTCGCCGTCCTTCAGCCCCTTCTCATAGGCGATGTAGTCGCCCATCGGATTGCCCTGCAGCAGGTCGCCATTGTCGATCAGCATCGAATTCACGGCTTCCTTGCGCACAGCATCGATGAGAGACACCGTGCGCGACAGGCCCAGCGTGTCGTTCGTTTTGTCGGCGTAGTAATCGTAAGGCAGCACGTTCACATGGATGTCGGTGGTCTCCATGATCCGGAGATGGGCCTGGTTGGCTTGAGCGCGGGCGGAGAACGGATGCAGCATGATCAGTGCCCCTGCGGCGGCGCTCGCAAGGAGATCGCGGCGGGATATGGGATGGAGCAGTTGCGACATGTTTTCTCCTTCGACAACTGACAAGCCCTGCCCCGCAGCGAACTTCGCTCTGAAACCTGCTTAAGTCCATTCAACAAGTCGCGCGCATGAAGCCGCCACTCGATCAGCAACGGATGACGTGCGGATGAACGATCGGGGCGAGGAAATCAGCCCTTGTCGTCGTCGCCTTGGGTGATCAGCCGCGCGCTGCGCTGGCCTGTCGCGTAGATCCATAGCCAGCTCAGCGAAACCGCAAGCCGGTTGCGAAAACCGATCAGGAAATAGATGTGCGCCACTCCCCACAGCCACCAGGCCGCCCAGCCAGTCAGCTTGAGCCAGCCGAAATCGATCACCGCGGCGCGCTTGCCGATCGTGGCGAGATCGCCGGCATGCCTGTAGTGGAAAGGACGCGCGGTCGTGTCGCCGCCGAGCCTGCCCTTGATGGTGGCCCCAACATGTCGGCCCTCCTGCTTGGCGGAAGGCGCGACGCCGGGCACCGGCCGGCCATCGGGCCGCAGCACAAGGGCGGCGTCGCCGATGACGAAAATCTCCGGGCTGCCAGATACAGTCAGATCGGGCTCGACCAGCACCCTGCCCGCGCGGTCCGCCTTCGCTCCCAGCCATTCAGCGGCCGGCGAAGCGGCAACGCCGGCTGCCCACAGGATCGTTCGGGCTGCCAGTTGCTTATCGCCAAATACAACACCTTCGGCGTCGCAGCTCGTGACGGCCCGGCCGAGCTCGACAGTCACACCGAGCCGCTCGAGCGCTTTGCTGGCATAGTCGGAAAGTTTCGGTGCGAAATTGGCCAGGATGCGGTCGCCGGCCTCGATCAGCACCACACGCGTCTGCCGCGTGTCGATGTTGCGGAATTCGCCGCGCAGCGTGTCATGCGCCAGCTCGATGATGGTGCCGGCAAGCTCGACGCCGGTCGGCCCGCCGCCGACGATCGCAATGGTCAGCAACGCCTGGCGCTTGGCGGGATCGGTCTCCCGCTCGGCCTGCTCGAAGGCCAGGAGAATTCGCCGCCGAATGCTGGTGGCGTCCTCCAGCGTCTTCAGGCCCGGTGCGAACGGCTCCCATTCGTCGTGGCCGAAATAGGCGTGGCGGGCACCGGTGGCGAGCACCAGCGCGTCGTAGGCGACCGCGCTGCCGTCATCGAGCAGCACGCGCTTGCCGGCGCGGTCGACACCGGTGACATTGGCGAGCAGCGTCGTCACATCCTTGCGCTTGCGCAGGAGGTGGCGGATCGGCCAGGCAACCTCGGAGGTGGCCAGCGCCGTCGTCGCCACCTGGTAGAGCAGCGGCTGGAAGAGGTGATGGTTGCGCTTGTCGATCATGGTGATGCGCACCGGAGCGCCAGCAAGTGCACGGGTGAACTCAAGACCGCCGAAACCCGCGCCGACAACGACGACATGATGCCTGGCTTCATTCATTTCGTTCACCCCGATGGCAAGATTGCCTGTCCTGGATGTAGGTATTTTTGTGCAATGCAACAACAGATGGACGGTGCCCGAGACTCGTCGTTGCATGTCGTGAATGCACATGTTGTATCGTATCGCGAGGTATAGCGTCATCGAACACGCGATGAGGTGAGGCATGGCCAACGATCGTGACGACGATGCTCCGGCGCAGTATTCTTCGCCGCCCTGTTTCATGCACGAGCTCGATCCGGAATTCCGTGCGCCTTCGAGCGACTGGATCGATGTGAGACGCTGGCGCAAGGCCGAACGCGAACGGCTGATCGCTGCGCGTCTCGCCGTTTCGGCCGACGCGCGAGCGGTAATGTCGCAACGCATCGCCGATGGCCTCGACGCGATCATCGGCGAGATCGCCGGGCGCATGGTCAGTCTCTACTGGCCGTTTCGCGGCGAGCCGGATTTGCGGCCTTGGATGGCGTCCATAAACGAACGCGGCGGCCGCACCGCCCTGCCCATCGTCATCGACAAGGGGCACCCGCTGATCTTCCGCGCCTACAAAGCGGGCGACCGGCTGGAGAAAGGTGTCTGGAACATCCCGATCCCGGCCGAGGGCGATCCGGTGCTGCCGGACATCGTCATCTCGCCGATCGTCGGCATCGATCCCCAGAACTACCGCCTGGGTTATGGCGGCGGCTTCTTCGACCGCACGCTGGCAGCGATGCCGTTCAAGCCGCTGGTCATCGGCGTCGGCTACGAGCTGCAACGCATCGCGACCATCTACCCGCAGCCGCACGATATCCCGATGGATCGGGTGGTAACGGAGGCCAGCTAGTCCAGGCTGTGCTGAGATTCAGGTCAGGCCGAGTCGAAAATGGTCGCTTCCGAGAACGGGAGCGGAGCGTACTTTTCGTACGCGAGCACCGGAAGCGCGGGGAGCTACCATTTGCAGGCCGGCATCACCTGAATATCAACGCAGCCTAGGCCATTTCCGGCTTCATGCCCATGGCGGTCCTGTCGACGATTTCGCGTAGCGCAAAGGACGAATTGATCTTGGTCACATGCGGCATCGCCGACAGCCATTCCTTGTGGATGCGCTCATAGTCGACGAGATCCTTCGCCGCGATCCGCAGGATGTAGTCGTACTCGCCCGACATCAGGTGACAGGACAGCACGTTCGGGCAGCGTTTGATCGCCGCCTCGAAATCCGAGAGCGTCTTCTCGAACTGTCCCGACAGCGATATGTGCACGATCGCCGTCATCTGGTGGCCGAGTGCTGCATTGGAAAGCCGGGCATGGTAGCCGCGGATGGTTCCGGATTTCTCCAGATTGTCGAGCCGGCGCGAACAGGCCGACTGCGACAGGCCGACCTTCTCGGCCAGTGCCGCATTGGGTATCCTGCCATCCTTCTGCAAAGCCTCGAGAATGGCGATATCAATCCTGTCGAGCCGCATTTTTCGTGAATCCTGCGAATATCCAGCTATTTCGCGCAACGATTATCGAAACCTGCCGGTTGGCGCAAGCGCATTCGCAAACACCTGCGCAACGATTCGTGGTTCACTCCATCCATACAGGGAACGAGCCCAAAGGGCCGGATCAGGAGAAGAAAATGCGCGTCGGCTGCCCCAAGGAAATCAAGAACCACGAATACCGCGTCGGCCTCACCCCCGGCTCGGTCCGCGAATATGTCGCCCATGGCCACGAAGTGCTGGTTGAGACCGGGGCCGGTGCCGGCATCGGCGCCGATGACAACGCCTATCGCGCCGCCGGCGCCACGATTGCCAAGACGCCAAGACGGCCGCCGAGGTGTTCGCCAGGTCGGACATGATCGTCAAGGTCAAGGAGCCGCAGCCCAGCGAATGGGCGCAGCTTCGCGAAGGCCAGATCCTGTACACCTACCTTCACCTTGCTCCGGATCCGGAGCAGACCAAGGGCCTGCTTGCATCCGGCGTGACGGCAATCGCCTACGAGACCGTGACCGACGACCGTGGCGGCCTGCCGCTGCTGGCGCCGATGTCGGAAGTTGCCGGACGCCTGTCGATCCAGGCCGGCGCCACGGCGCTGCAGAAGGCCAATGGCGGCCGCGGCGTGCTACTCGGCGGCGTGCCCGGCGTGCTGCCCGGCAAGGTCACCGTGCTCGGCGGTGGCGTCGTCGGCCTGCACGCGGCCAGGATGGCGGCCGGCCTTGGCGCCGACGTCACCATCATCGACCGCTCGATCCCGCGCCTGCGCCAACTCGACGACCTCTTCGCCGGCCGCGTCCACACCCGTTACTCGACTGTCGAGGCGCTGGAAGAAGAGTGTTTTTCAGCCGACATCGTCGTCGGCGCGGTGCTGATCCCGGGTGCCGCGGCGCCAAAACTGGTTTCGCGCGAAATGCTGTCGGGCATGAAGAAAGGCTCGGTGCTGGTCGACGTCGCCATCGACCAGGGCGGCTGCTTCGAGACCTCGCACGCCACCACTCATGCCGAGCCGACCTATGAGGTCGACGGCGTCATCCACTATTGCGTCGCCAACATGCCTGGTGCCGTGCCGGTCACTTCGGCCCACGCGCTCAACAACGCGACGCTTCACAACGGCCTGCAGCTCGCCGACAAGGGCCTGAAGGCGCTGGTCGACGATCATCACCTGCGCAACGGCCTCAATGTCCACAAGGGCAAGATCACCAACCGGGCAGTCGCCGAGGCGCTCGGCTACGAACTGGTCGAGCCGAAAGCCGTTCTCGCCGCCTGATTTCGTTTGGATTATTCCTCCCGTCAGCCCGCCGGTCACGCCGGCGGGTTTTTTCTTGCCCTACAACAAAAAAGCGGAGCCAAAGCCCCGCTTCCTCGATGTCGAGATTTACCGCCGGTTCATCCGCGGTCGGCAAATCGATCGACAATGGCTTTCTATCGCGACTATGCGACGGCAGTACGACAACTGTTTTCCAGCGGCTAATCTCAGCCTCAAGCGCGCTCGATGCGGCACTGGTAGCAATTGTTGCGCGCCGAACGGACATGGACGTAGGCGATCTCGTCGCGTTCGAACAGCGTCTCGGCCCGTGCAGCAATTGCCGTGGTCGGGATGACGCCGCCGCTGCCATAGACGATGCGATCATCCCTGCCATAGCCGCGCACGATGTAGTCGGGGCTTTCGAGAATCTCGGGCAGCGCCTCGCTCTCGGCAGCGCGGTCGCATTCCCCGCCATGCAGGAAGATCGGCCCGGTTTCAGCATAGGGCTGAAGCTGCGGGAATGGCCGGTACGCCAGAACAAGGTAGGCATCGCCGGCGGCGATGTTATTCAAGCAATGCCGGCAAGGCATGCCGTCACCGTCGGAGATCTTTCGCTCGGGCATTTGGCCATAAGCATCGATCCCGCCGCGTTGCAGCGTCCTGACATCTTCGGTCGGCAAAGCTTTGAACTGGATGGTCATGGAAAATCTCCGGTGTGGTCTACCGGAATTATGCCTTTGAACTCTCGCCGCCCACCCGATTCCTGCCAAATATCGAAGAGCCGGTCGCCCGTCGGCGACCGGCTCTCATCAAGTCCCGTCGAAGGCGCCGGCTAACTAAAATTCAGAACTGCGGCTCAACGGATGAAATCGTCGAAGCGGCGCAGTGTCACCCGGCGATTCTGCCAGTTTTCGTTCTGCGTCTGCACCAGTAAAAACTCTTCGCCATAGCCGACTGTCTCGAGAGCATGACCCGGCACACCGAATTCGCGCACCAATGTGCGCTTGAGCGAAACGGCGCGCTGTTCGGACAGAGCCTGATTCGACTGGAAGGAGCCGACGGCGTCGGTGTGGCCCTCGATCAGCACGCGGGCGCCGCGATCGCGGCGCAGGATGCGCCGCAGCGCGTCGGCAATGGTCTCGATCTTGTCGTATTGCGAGTTGGCAATAGCCGCCGAACCGAAGGCGAAGTTGATCGACTGGATATCGATCGAGCGGGCCATGCGGCGCAAATCCGGGCGCCGCTTGAATTCGCGGATGGTGACGCGCTCGTTCGGCCGCAATTTCACACGCGGCGCCGCCTCGAGCTTCCGCTCGATCGTCGCGGCCGAAGGCGTTGTCGCCTGGGCTGCGGCCAGGCTTGGCATGGCAATTGCCGCGATCAGCGCGGCGGCAAGTGTACGGCGGGTCAGCATGTCTTTGTCTCCTTCGGCCTTGGCCGCATTGATGGTGCGGGCAACATGCCAAAAACAGCCTGAAGGGCCGATGAACGGCGGGTTCAGATTCGAACTGGTGTCAGCTTCCGGCTCTAGGGCCGCATGACGCTGGCCGCGCGCTCGGTGAAAGGCAACGGATGGACGATTTCCCTCTTTTGCGCCACCGGTGCAAAGCCGAGCTTCTGGTAGAGCGGCAGAGCCGCCGGATGATCGAGCGTGCAGGTCTGCACCGTCACCCGCTTCGGCCCATGCGACCATGCGGCGGCGATCGCGGAGCCCAGGAACCAGCGGCCGATGCCTTGCCCGGTG
Source organism: Mesorhizobium sp. M7A.F.Ca.MR.148.00.0.0 (assembly GCF_003997735.1). Taxonomy (NCBI): domain Bacteria; kingdom Pseudomonadati; phylum Pseudomonadota; class Alphaproteobacteria; order Hyphomicrobiales; family Phyllobacteriaceae; genus Mesorhizobium; species Mesorhizobium sp. M7A.F.Ca.MR.148.00.0.0. The sequence continues at coordinate 12,733 of NZ_RZTB01000025.1, forward strand.
GCATGTTCCATCATGCCGAAATAGGCGAGCTCGACTTCTTCCGGCAGATGCGGCTTGAGATCGAAGAAGCCGGCGGGCGCGCCGTCGAGGTAAAGGACCCTGATGTCGCGATCCTCACGATGGATGCCGGCGGAAAGCTCGTCGTCATCCAGCCTCAGCACATTGACCCAGTGCCATTTGCGCCCCACCCGGTCCATCAGATAGCGGTAAAAATGCAGCGGAATGTCCTTGGTCTTCAGCAGCGCGACCTGACGGTTATACGGCACGGCCGGTGAATAGGCCGGAGGCACATGCATCTCGAGGAACGTCACCGTGACTTCGATGTCTTCCTGCGCGCCGTTTTCCATCGTCTTCATTCCTTGCCGATCACAACGGGGCCGGTCACGACAGGCGTGTCGGAAAGCCCGCCCCACTCCGTCCAGGAGCCGTCGTAAAGCCTGTTGTTCGTATGGCCAAGCGTTTCCAGCGCCAGCGTCACCACCGCCGCGGTAATACCGGAGCCGCATGAAGTGACGACAGGTTTCGACAGATCGATGCCGGCCTCCTCGATCACCTTGCGCAGGCGGTCCTTCGACAGCAACTCGCCATTTTCCGACAGCGCCGAATAGGGCAGATTGCGCGCGCCGGGCATATGGCCGGAGCGGATACCCGCGCGCGGCTCAGGTTCAGTGCCGGTGAAGCGGCCCGGTCCACGGGCGTCGGCGATCTGGCTTGCCTTGGTGTCGACGATCCCGCGCATGTCGGCGAGGCTGGCGACGCGCCCGGCGTCGAAATCGGCATGAAACACGCTTGGCGCGATCTTCGTCGGCTCAGCCGTCACCGGCCTGCCGGCCGCTTTCCAGCCATCGAAGCCACCATCCAGAACATAGGTCTGAAAGACGCCCATCACCCGGAACATCCACCACGCCCGAGGTGCGGAGAAGAAACCCGGGCCGTCGTAGACGACGATGGTGTCATCGGCCGAAACGCCCATGGCGCCGACATACTGGGCAAAATGCTGCGGCGACGGCAAGGTATGCGGCAGGGGCGAATCCGGATCCGAAACGGCATCCTGATCGAGAAATCGTGCACCCGGGATGTGGGCCGCGTTATATTCGGCACGCGCGTCGCGTTTTTGCGCCGGCAGGTACCAGGATGCGTCGACAACGGTCAGGCCAGGCTCTCCGAGGCGTTGCTGCAGCCAATCTGCGTCGACGGTGAAGGGGCTGTCCTGGGCCATTCTTGTTCTCCTGCTTCGTCTTCGGAAAAACTTTGTATAGTTTGCAAATCGGATGCGTTCAGAACGGGACATTCGCTTTGAATACGCAATGTGGCCAACCGCACCAGGCCCGCTAATTCCGATTGTTTTCCTGTTTCGTGGCGAGTACGGATTGATCGTTATGATCTGGGATGGGCGGGGTCAACAATCTCGGCATGAGCAATCTTCTGTTCTCGCGTATTCCCAGTAATCCGGTTTCGCTGGGACTGGTTTGCAACTTCATCGCACATTATCCGCCTTTTGACGGCTACGAATTCGGCCTGATGGTGAAGACGCTGCGGTACCAGTTGGATCAACAGACACATATGATCGGCTCGATCAATGACGCCATCGTCGCTTACGTCGGCTGGATCCAGACCAGCCGCGAGATAGCTGAGGCCTGGGCGATGAATGGCGGGCCGCTCAACCCCTTGCCGGATGGCGATGCCACTGCGGTTACGGTGCTGGCGACGCGATCCTCGTCCCACATCCTGCCGATGATCAAGGAAGCCAAGCGCATCAACCTGGGCAAATCGGTATTCTGGAAACGTGACTTCATCGACAACCGCGGCTCGGTCAAGCGCGCCGTCCGCAAGCGCGACGTCTGATGGATACGGCCACCCCCGCCGAGGCACTGACACAAGAAATCCTCGTTCGGCTGGGTGATCGCTATGCTACGATGTTCGTGCGCATCTGGCGCCCCTCCGGCACGCCGCGCGCAACAGTTTTCTGCCTGCACGGCTTCACCGGCAACGGTGCCGACTTCGATTATCTCGCCACCTTTCTGTGTCGCAATGGCTTTCTGGTTGTTTGTCCTGACCTTTTGGGACGCGGGCGCAGCGCCTATCTGGGGTCGGGATACGACATGAATGTCTATTCCAAATGCCTGCGTGCGCTCGGCGAGTTCGCCGGTACAGAAAACCACTTCATCGGCACGTCGTGGGGCGGCACGATTTTGCTGCTGTTTCTTCAGATGACCCGCTCCAAGGCCGCTCGAATCATTCTCAACGACGTACCCATGATCGGTGGGCCGAACATCGACGCGATGAGAGACGAAGTCCTCAAAGAAAGTACGCTTGCGTTCGAAACCCGCGCCATGGCCAAGGACTATCTAAGCGCCACCAGAGCTGTCATGGGCCCGATCGAGGACACAGTGTTCAACCGCTATGTCGAAAACAGGATCGCTACCGGCCCCCGCGGCTTCCGGCTCGCGTATGACCCGGCCACGACGGGAAACTTTGGCGCCCTGGCCGGCCGCGAATACGATCTTTTCCCAATTGCCGCTAAGATCGACGCCCGCATCCTGCTGATGTATGGTCGCGGCAGTCAGGTCATCGAGCGGCAGATTATCGAGCGCACGCGGCTGGCACGGCCTGATCTATGGCTTGTCGACAACATCGATGCCGGCGAACCGCCATCGCTGATGACGCTGGACCAGGCTCTGCTCATCTTGGGGTTTCTATCTGCTGCCTGAAAACTGCAGTATCGTGGTGGGGTTGGTTCCGGAATGCATTTCGACGATCTCTACAGTGACTATATCGCCGCGACCTATGATCGCCAAAGCCCTGCCGAAAACCCTGCCAAAATCCTGATTTGCACGACTCCGCGAACGGCGGGGCATTCTTATTGTCAGGTCCTGCAGCAGTTCGGTCTGGGAATACCCACGGAGTACTTTCAGTGGCAGTATGCCTTGCCGCTGATGAGACGGTGGTCGGCCGACGACGCCATGGACCTTGAAAAACTTAATCAGCAGGCACCGGACTATGGTCGCCGTCTCCTGGCGAAAAGGACTGAGAACGGCATATTCGCCGCCAAGATATTCTTCGAAAACCTGCCATTCGCGCGCGATTCAATCGGCGGTGACGACGACAACTCGTTCTATGTCTTTCTCTCCAGGAGAAACAAGGTCGATCAGACCATAAGCCTGCTCTCCATGCTGCATACCGGCCAGCCGTTCGACAGCCAAGAGACGCTGCCTGGAATTCCCACGGTGACAATTTTGACCGAGAGGGTCGTCAGGGATACCGCCCAATACATTTTCGATAGCGAAATCAGGTGGAAAAATTACCTGAACGCCCTTGATCGGCGCAGAGTGGCTGAGGTTTGCTATGAGGACTTTATTGCGAACCAGCAGGGAAACGCTTCGACCACAATGAGCTACTGGTTCCCAGGCTTCGAACTGAAATCAAAAACGATATCGGCAAGTAAGCGCTATGCGCATGATGTCGAGTTCAAGACCATGATCAAAAGGCAATTTGGGGACTACGTCAGGCGGTTCTGGCAGGACCATACCTGACCTGGTGTTTCATCGGCGTGAAACACTGACCGAAGACCCCTGCGCCGGGCGCAGTGCCAGCGCATAGTCGAACCGGATCACATCGTCGGCTCGGCTGAAAGCGAACTGCCGAACGATGGCGAGTACCGCCTCCCTGATTTCGAGCCGGCCGAGACGTGCGCCACCGCACATGCGCGGTCCGGTAAGGAAGGGAATAAAGGCCCGTCGATCAAAGCTGTTCTCGATGAATTCCTTGCGGCTGGCGTCGAAGACACGCGGGTTTGACCAGAAAGCCGGATGCTGGTGAACGCCGACAATCGATACCATAATCAGTTGGCCGGCATAGAGCTTCTGGCCGTCGAGTACAGTATCGGCGCCAACCTCCCGGGTTAGGAACGGTATCGGTGGAAAATAACGCATCGTTTCGTTGATCATGCAATCGGTGTACGGCGTTTGCGCTTCGCCCGAGAGAACCTCCGCATGGATGCGCTCCTGCACCTGCTGGTTGGCCCCCAGCCGGTCGATCACCCAAAGCGCGGTGGTCACCGTCGTCTCGACGCCGGCGAAGAAATTCATGACGAACTCCTCCACCGGCGAGAAGCCCTCCAGGTCAGAAGCCATACCCCTGAAGCGGTCCATTTCAGCGGCGGCCCGGGGATCCGCCATCAGCAGAGATGTGAAATCGGCAACCATCGTGCGGGCCTCTTGGATAACATTCGCACGCTCGGAGCTCGTCGGCGACACCCAGGAATAATATTGGAGGCGCCTCAGCACATCGCGGACCCTGTCGAGCAGCAAGAGCGTCGCATCCATATCGGGCACCAGGCCGAAAGCCCGATAAAATATCGTCATCGATGCCGAGAACAAAGCTTGCTGGATGGAAGGCAGCGTTGGGTCGCTCTCGGCAAGAACGGCGGTGTAGAGTTCTGCCATGGGGTACTGCTGCGCCGGCCTGGCCGCCATCAGGTACGTGTCCTGGGTTATGGCGCGCCGGACCGACCAATCCTCGCCATTGGTGTTGAAGCGGCTGAAACCGAGTGCCGAAATCAGTGAGAAGTTCTTGCGGAAGAGTTCTGGCGCCTTGACGATGACGTCAACTGCTTCCGGATTGTCGAAGACAATCACGTTGCCCAGGTTGCCGGCCTTTCCATTCGTTTCCATCTGCCCGCTTTGAGCAAAAAGCACGTAGACGAGGTTGTTGAGAACGCCTTCGATTCGCGTCTGATCATCCATCAATGCTGCCCTTGCAACCCCGAACGCCGCAGGCGTTGTGCTGACATTTCGACCACAAAATTTTCCGCTATCTTATTTGATTCGCAGAGAGAAAAAGTCATCTGTGGCAAACGCGTAACACTGCCTGCTTAAATGATTATAGCAGCTATCTCGCGAGGTACCGCTGCGGTAATGTGCGAATGGGCTAATAACTATCCAGTTTGATTCCAGGCGGGGAAAAATGAGAAATCACGTTTCAGGCAAGCTTCTTGCTACTGTTGCTGCGTCTGCTGCTTCAGTGACATCTGTTGGTGTGGTCGCGGCTCATGCCGCCGATGCGCAGGTAACTGATCCGGCAGTGGTCGATTCCCGCATCAAGATTGCCTTCGAAGGCGCTGTCTATCAGTCCAACGTCGATAAGCTTGGCGACAGCAGCGACAAGTTGGGTGAAAACAACGGCTTTGGTGATCTCTATGGGTCGGTCGCGCTGACCAAAGCGATTTCTGCGGATGTCGACTGGCGGCTTGCCGGTGCCTTCCACGCCGGACAGGACAACGACTTCGGTTTTAATGTTCCCACAGGTAGTGGTACCGTCGACCTATCCTTCGGCAACAGCTACAATTTCCAGACGCTGGACTTCGACATCGGCAAGCACGTTCAGGCGCAAAGCGCCGATATCCGCTTCTTCGGAGGCCTGCGCTTGCTGCACGCGAAAGAAAAGCTGAACCTTCACCAGGGGGTTACCCCGACTGATCCGACGACGGACAAGGCTGGTAGCGCCGACAAGCTTGGCTCGTCCGAATTCTACGGCATCGGCCCGCGCGTCGGGGCTGAAGTATATTATCCGTTGGGCGAAACATGGGGTCTGACCGGGGCCGTTTCCGGCTCGGCCATGTGGGGCCGCCGGACGGACAAGATCAGCTTGCATGCAGAAGTGACCGATCCGTCTGATCCCACGCCCGACTTGCCCGTCGATGTCAGCGCAAGCCAGCATTCCAGCGAGGTTGTGACGAATATTGATCTTTCCGGTGGCGTGACCTTCAGGCCGTGGGATAACACGACGTTCACCGCGGGCTACCGGGTCGAGCAGTGGCACAATCTGCTGGAGCTGTCCGACAAGAGCACCCAGACGTTCAACGGGCCGTTCCTGCGCCTTGAAGTCAAGATGTAGACCAGCAATTCGAGCCTCCTGGCTCGGACTACTGCGTCAAGTGGATTGCAATTGACGGAACAGGAAGTGGCATTCGAATCCAGAGTTGCCGTCAACGGCAACGTCAGACTGCAATAGACTGAAATACACGGCGGCGGGCTCAGGCCCGCCGATTGTGTTTCTGCACGGCTTTCCGGATCACGGGATGGGTTGGCGCCGGCAATTGGAGGCGCTTTGTGGCCGCTACCGCGTGATCGCGCCCGACCTACGGGGCTTTGGGCAAAGCGATGCGCCGCAGGGCTACGGCAACTATGTGCTGACGAACCTGGTCAACGATGTGCTAGCCGTTCTCGCAGCGGAAAAGCTGACCCAGGCCGCCATTGTCGGCCACGACTGGGGCGGCATCATTGCATGGTGGCTGGCTATACGCGCGCCGCAAGTCGTGCGCCATCTCGTCCTGCTGTCGACGCCGCACCCACGTAATCATCTGAACGCCATTGCCGACCCGTCCAACGCCGAGATGATCGCGTACATACGCAGCTTCCAGGTGCCCGGCGCAGCCCAGATGCTGAATATCGACGAACTCGCAACCTGGGTCGCCGATCCGCGAGACAGGCAGGCGCTGACGGAATCGCTGCGGCGATCCAGTCCGGAAGCAATGCTTGGTTATTACAGGGCTAACATTCCGCTCGGCAAAGTGCCGAGCCTGGGGCAACTGCCACTCGTCAAGGCCCCGACCCTGGTCCTGTTTGGCACCGACGATCCCTATGTTCCGGTCAGCGCTTTCGATGGCACCTTTCGTGAGGTCGACAATGTGACCACGCTGGTCGCTCTGCCCGGCGCTGGTCACTTCATCCACCATCAGGCAGCCAAGTTCGTCACCGAGCAGATTGAAGCCTGGGTGGAGAGACCGCTTTCCGGTTTCCGCCACCTTGCGTAAGGTGTCTCACGACCGAGCGAAGAATTGTGCAAGGCCGACCGCAATCTGATTTCAGTTTGCCGGCATCGGTCCAAAGCGGATGCGGAAGCGCCGGTTCTCGCGGCCCTTCTTCTCGATCTTGCCGATGTGGATTTCGCCGACTTCGGCGGTGCTTTTCACATGGGTGCCGCCGCAGGGCTGGCTGTCCACCGAAGCGTTGTCGCCGATACAGACCAGGCGGATCTTGCCTGTGCCCACCGGCGGCCGGACGTTCTTGGATTTCACCAGGCCGGGATTGGCGGCCAGGTCTTCGTCACTGATCAGCCTGACAAAGATCGGATGATCGGCCCGCACCAGGTCCATCAGCCCGGCAGTGACGTCCTCCTTGGTGAAGCCGGCATCCGGAGCGTCGAAGTCGACACGGCTGTCGTCCTCGGAAACCGAGGCACCGGTGATCAGGAACGGGCAGACGACGGTAATTAGGTGGCAAGCCGCGTGCATGCGCATCAGGAGATACCGCCGCTCCCAGTCGATCGCCAGCCGCAGCGCCTCGCCTGGCTGCGGAACCGCCTGCTCCGGCGCTGGCACGTGTATGATCTCGTCCTTGGTCTCACCGGTGAGGGTGGCGGCAATGACGATACGGCTGCCGTCGCCACGTTCGAGATACCCGGTATCGCCCGGTTGGCCGCCCGACGTGGCGTAGAAGATCGTCCGGTCGAGGATGATACCGCCGCGATCGTTGACGGCAACGACAGTTGCGTCCGCCGTCCGCAGATAGGCATCGTCGCGAAACAGGGCGTCCGTCCTGTTTGCCATCACGCGACCTTTTCGAACGGCACCGGAATTGTGCTCTTCAGCTCCATCCAGCCTGGCACCGGCAGCTGCTTTTCGCGCAGGAATTCCGGGTTGAACAGTTTTGATTGATAGCGCGTGCCATAGTCACAAAGAATGGTCACGATGGTGTGGCCGGGGCCTAGTTCCCTGGCCAGACGGATCGCGCCGGCTATGTTGATGCCGGTCGAGCCGCCGACGCAAAGGCCCTCTTCCTGGATCAGGTCGAAGACGATCGGCAGCGCATCCTCATCGGGGATCTGGAATGAAAAATCCGGCGTGAACCCTTCGAGATTGGCGGTGATGCGCCCCTGCCCGATGCCTTCGGTGATCGAGCTGCCTTCGGACTTCAGCTCGCCGCTGGTGTAGAAAGAATAGAGCGCGGCCCCCAGCGGATCGGCGAGCGCGATCTTCACATCCCGGCTTTTGGCCTTCAGTCCGGAGGCGACGCCGGCCAGCGTGCCGCCAGAACCGACCGCCGACACGAAACCGTCGACCTTGCCGCCGGTCTGGCTCCAGATCTCCTCCGCGGTGGTGCGGATATGGCCGTCACGGTTGGCGACATTGTCGAACTGGTTGGCCCAGATGGCGCCGTTCGGTTCTGTCTTTGCCAGTTGCTCGGCCAGCCGCCCCGACAGTTTCACGTAGTTGTTGGGATTCCTGTAGGGCACGGCCGGCACCTCGATCAGCTCAGCGCCGAGCAGCTTGATCGTGTCCTTCTTTTCCTGGCTCTGCGTATCGGGAATGACGATGACGGTCCGGTAGCCGAGCGCCTTGGCGACCAGCGTCAGCCCAATGCCGGTATTGCCCGCCGTTCCCTCGACGATCACGCCGCCGGGCTTCAGCAGCCCGCGCTTCTCGGCGTCGCGGATGATGAACAGGCCCGCACGATCCTTGACCGACTGGCCGGGATTCATGAATTCGGCCTTGCCCAGGATCTCGCAACCGGTTTGTTCCGAAGCTTTGTTGAGGCGGATCAGAGGCGTGTTGCCGATCGCGTCGATCACAGAACGGGGCATTCAGGATTCCTTGTGTAGGTGCGCCGAAACCCTAGAAACCCGAAGCTGCGGTTTCAAGGCAAGAATTTGTCTGGTCCAGTCGCATTTGCAGTGCTGTTGTTGCGTCGGCGCTTCCCGAGGCTGGCCTCTTGCGCCACTGTTCATTTCCGGCTGACGTTGAAAAGCGGCTTTTCATTCGATTTCTTCACCGCTAGAGCAATTCCAGGAAAAGTGTGAAACGGTTTTCCGTCCGGAATTGCGTAGAAACAAGGAGATAGAGCAGTTCGCCGTTTCCGTGAAACGGTGAACCGCTCTAGAGCAAAGCACCAACAAGTCGACAGGGCGCAGCATGACACTCTACCGGGCTAACCCGAAGCACGGCGTCGCCTGGATCACGGGCGGCTCAAGCGGCATCGGCCGTGCACTGGCCAGGGATCTTGCTTCCCAGGGCTATGCCGTCGCGGTGACGGCGCTTGACGACGATCCGATCGACACGCTTGTCGTCGAGACCGCGCAGATGCCGGGCAGTGTCACGGCCTTTCCCTGCGATGTCACCGACGAGCCGCGCATGGCGAGAACCGTCGCCGCGATCGAGAAGGAGCTCGGTCCCATCGTGCTCGCCATCTTCAATGCAGGAAACTACATTTCGACGCCGGGGGAGAATCTTGTCGTCAACGACTTTCGCCGGTCCTTCGAGGTCAATTATTTCGGCATCATCAACGGCCTCGTGCCCGCGGTCGAACGCATGCGTGTGCGGGCGCGCGGCCATGTCGTGCTGGTCGGCTCGGTGACATCCTATTTCGGCTGGCCGACAACGGCCGCCTATGGCGGCACCAAGGCGGCGATCAACATCCTGGCCGAGTCGCTGAAGTATGATTTCGACAAGATGAACGTGCGTATCCAGGTGTTCAATCCCGGCTTCATCGACACCCCGCTGACCGAGAAGAACATGCTGCCCATGCCGGGACTGATGCCGGTCAGCCGCGCATCGCGCCGCATGGCGCGGGGCATCAAGTCGGGCGGCTTCGAAGTCCATTTCCCGCGCCGGACCAGCTGGCCCCTGAAACTGCTCGGCCTGCTGCCGAGACCGCTGTGCAGAGGGTTTATCAGCCTGATGACCAGTTGGAAGGCGCGGCCGCTGCATTACGACCGCAAGCCCCCGATCGAATAGGACGCCGGCGAAATTGGCAGGCTCACCGTTTCGGGCCGCCGTCGCCATGGTTGAGACAAGTGCTACGTGGAGTCTGCGATGGGGCGACGGATCGTGCTTGCTGTGCTGGGCCTTATCGCCATTCTCGCACTGGCCTTCGTGCTCGGCCCGCGCGTTCGCGCCGACACCACGATCCGTTTCGATCCCTCGCTCATCGCTGACGATCCGCAGGCCTATGTGGCAAAGGCGGAAGCCGCCATCCCCGGAATCCGTGACGGGCTGGAAAAAGAGATCGTCTGGGCCGATCCGATGGTGCATGCCAGGACGCCGCTGTCGATCGTCTACATCCACGGCTTTTCCGCATCCAAGGGTGAGGTCCGCCCGCTGCCCGACGAAGTGGCGGAACAGCTTGATGCCAATCTCTTCTACACCCGGCTCACCGGTCACGGGCAGGATGGCGCGGCGATGACGCAAGGCAGCATCAACGCCTGGATCAACGACTATGAGGAAGCGCTCGCCATCGGCCGGGCGATCGGCGACAAGGTGATCGTCATCTCGACGTCGACCGGCGGCTCGCTGGCGGTCTGGGCGGCAACGCAGCCCGGTGCATCGGACGAGGTGGCGGCGATTGCGTTCATCTCGCCGAACTTCGGCGTCAAGGCTTCGGGCGCCGAGATCCTGACCATGCCGTGGGGCAAACAAATTGCCAGGCTGGTCGCCGGCAAGGAACACAGCTTCGTGCCACGCAACGCGCTGAATGAAAAATTCTGGACCACCCGCTATCCGATCGAAGCAACCTTGCCGATGCAGGCGCTGACCGAGCTTGCCTATGGCGCGCCGGTGGAGAAGGCGACCATCCCTGCTTTGTTCATCTTTTCTGATTCGGACAAAGTAGTGCGGGCCGACCGCACCCGCGAGATTGCCGGGCGCTGGGGCGCGCCGCATGAACTGGTTCCGGTCGATGACACCGGCGACCCGGACAATCACGTCATTGCCGGCGACGCGCTGTCGCCATCGACCACGGCGTTTCTGGCGCAAAGGATCGCCGTCTGGATCGAAGCGGTGGTGAAGTAGGCAAACGGAAAGGGCGACCGAAGCATCGCTTCAGCCGCCCTTTCCTTGGTCTGTCCCGGCAATCAGCCAGGCTAAGCCTGACTGACTACAACGCGATCTGGCTTACGCAGCCCGCGCCGCCGGACGCTTACCGCCGAAGCGGCGCTTGTTGTTGCCCTTGAAGGCCGGCTTGGCGCCTTCCGGCTTGCGCTCGCCTGCGAAGGCAGGCTTGTCGCCGAAGCGCTTCTTGCCAAAGCCGTTGCCCTTGTTCTCGCCACCGGGCCGCCTGCCGTCGCGACGGCCATTGCGGTCGTTGCGATCATTGGCCGGCTCGAAACGCTCGTTCTTTTCAGCCGGATTGCGCAGCGGATCGGGGCTGCCGAGATGGTCGGCAACGATCGGCAGCTTGGTGCGGATGATGCGCTCGACCTGGCGCAGCTTGCTGTTCTCGGAAGGATCGCAAAGCGTGATCGCGATGCCGTCCATGCCGTTGCGGCCGGTACGTCCGATGCGGTGGACGTAGCTCTCGGCTTCATCAGGCAGGTCGAAATTCACGACATGGCTGATGCCGGGGACGTCGATGCCGCGCGCCGCAATGTCGGTCGCCACCAGAATGCGCACCGAGCCGTCGCGGAAATCGTTCAGCGCTTTCTGGCGGGCGTTCTGCGACTTGTTGCCGTGGATGACGGCGGCCTTGAAGCCGTCACGCTCGAGGTCCTTGGTCACCCTGTCGGCACCATGCTTGGTGCGCGAGAAGATGATGACGGACCTCATCGCCTCGTCGGCGAGCATCGTCGACAGAACCTGGCGCTTCTGCTTGGTGCGGGCAAAGACGACGCCCTGCACGATCTCGGCCGCCGCCGTGCTTTGCGGCGCGACTTCGACGCGGATCGGGTTCTTCAGCAGGCCCTTGGCCAGTTCGGCGATTTCATTGGGCATGGTCGCCGAGAACAGCACCGTCTGACGGTCGGGCGCCGTCGCCTTGGCGATGCGCTTGACGTCGTTGATGAAGCCCATGTCGAGCATGCGGTCGCCTTCGTCCAGCACCAGCCATTTGGTGTCGGCAAGCACGAGGTCGCCCTCACGCACAAGGTCGGTCAACCGGCCGGGCGTGGCGATCAGGATGTCGACACCGGGAGCAACCTTCTTCACCTGGCTGAAGCGGGACACGCCGCCGAGCACGAGCGCGGTCGAGACATGCGCGCCCTTGGCGAGGATCTTGATCGTGTCTTCGATCTGCACGGCGAGTTCGCGCGTCGGCGCCAGGATAAGCGCACGCGCCGTCTTCGGCCGGCGCTTGGTGCCAAGCGCAATGATCTTCGACAAGATCGGCAGCGCGAAGGCTGCGGTCTTGCCGGAGCCGGTCTGGGCGATGCCGAAAATGTCACGGCCTTCCATCTGAGGGGGGATCGCCTGTGCCTGGATCGGCTTCGGCTCGGCGAAGCCGGCGTTGTGGGTGGCCTTGAGCAGCGCGCCCGTAATACCCAGTGCCGCGAAACCGGTGAGTTCCGCAGTGCTACCGGGCAAAGTGTTTTCGTTGGTCAAAATAATCTTCTTTCACGCGGCTTCTGGCCGCAAACATCGATGGCGGCAGGGCGCAACCTGCCGTCGAAAAATCTGTGATGAACGACAAGGCGGGCGGACGTATTCGTCCACTCGGCTGCGCTGTCGTGCCCGCAGGCATCATGCCACGGGGCTTTTTCGCCGCTTTGTGATTTACCGGAAAAAGGGCCGATATACCGGAAAGAGGGAAAACAGACGCAACCAGTCTCATTCGTCGAGAAGGCCGGATTCGTTCCCGGCCCAAGCGCCTATGGGCTGCATATGGCTGAGTTCGCCGCCAAATGCAAGGGGCGTCATGCTGCAGCGCAACAAAACCCGTGGCGCAAGCGGCGCTTGCGCTCGCTTGCCGGCACGATTACCACGAAATGCCACTGGCTTGGGAGGTAATCGATGAAAGACGTTCTCAAGGAACTCGAGCGCCGCCGCGAGATTGCCCGCATGGGCGGCGGCCAGGCTCGCATCGATGCCCAGCACAAGAAGGGCAAGCTCACCGCGCGCGAACGCATCGAGGTGTTTCTCGACGAGGGCTCGTTCGAGGAATTCGACATGTATGTCGAGCACCGCTCGACCGACTTCGGCATGGAGAACACCAAGATCGCCGGCGACGGCGTCGTCACCGGCTGGGGCACCGTCAACGGCCGCCCGGTCTACCTCTTCGCCAAGGACTTTACCGTATTCGGCGGCTCGCTGTCGGAAGCGCATGCCGAGAAGGTCATCAAGGTGCAGGAGATGGCGCTGCGCAACCGGGCGCCGATCATCGGCCTCTACGACGCCGGCGGCGCGCGCATCCAGGAAGGCGTGGCAGCACTCGGCGGCTATGCCGAGATTTTTCAGCGCAACGTGCTGGCCTCAGGCGTCATTCCGCAGATTTCCGTCATCATGGGACCGTGCGCCGGCGGCGACGTCTATTCGCCTGCCATGACCGACTTCATCTTCATGGTGCGCGACACTTCCTACATGTTCGTCACCGGACCGGATGTGGTGAAGACCGTGACCAACGAGACGGTGACCGCCGAGAGCCTCGGCGGCGCTTCCGTCCATACGACGAAATCGTCGATCGCCGACGGAGCCTATGACAATGACGTCGAGGCGCTGCTGCAGATGCGCCGGCTGGTCGACCTGCTGCCGGCTTCCAACACATCGGAGCTTCCCGAGATCGAATGCTACCAGTCGGTCACCGACCATGATTTGTCGCTCGACCGGCTGATTCCCGACAACGCCAACAAGCCCTACGATATCAAGGAACTGATCATGAAAGTTGCCGACGAAGGCGACTTCTTCGAGATCCAGCAGAACTTCGCCAAGAACATCGTCACCGGGTTCGGGCGCGTCGAGGGCCGCACCGTCGGCTTCGTCGCCAACCAGCCGATGGTACTGGCCGGCGTGCTCGATTCCGACGCCAGCCGCAAGGCGGCGCGCTTCGTGCGCTTCTGCGACTGTTTTTCGATCCCGATCGTCACCTTCGTCGATGTCCCCGGCTTCCTGCCCGGCACGGCGCAGGAATATGGCGGCCTGATCAAGCATGGCGCGAAACTCCTGTTCGCTTATGCCGAGGCCACCGTGCCGAAGATAACCGTCATCACCCGCAAAGCCTATGGAGGCGCCTATGACGTGATGGCGTCGAAACATCTGCGCGGCGACATGAACTATGCCTGGCCGACCGCGCAGATCGCGGTGATGGGCGCAAGGGGCGCGGTCGAGATCATCTACCGCAAGGACAACGGTGACGCCGAAAAGATCGCAGCCCACACAAAGGCTTACGAGGATCGCTTCCTGTCGCCCTTCGTCGCCGCCGAGCGCGGCTATGTCGACGAGGTGATCATGCCGCACTCGACCCGCCGCCGCATCGCGCGCGCGCTGCGCATGCTGCGCAACAAGGATATGCAGAACCCCTGGAAGAAGCACGACAACATCCCGCTGTGAGGCATCGATGTCGCGCTTGGTCCTCTATATGGGAACGCGCTTTGGCAGGTTCGCCATCCTGCTTTTCGCTCTCCCGCTTTTCTGCCCGGTGCTTCTGTGGCTGTTGTTGCTTGACCGGCATCCGCTCATGGTAATTGCAGGTGGTGTCATCGCCATACCGGCCGCGATGCTGGCTTTTGTGCTGTTGATCGGGGCACTGTTTGCCGGCTTTCGCCCCAGCCCGGTGCAAGGCATCTCTCAGGATTCGGCTCCCCAGCTATGGGCCGTGTGGGAAAGCATCGCTGGCAAACATCGCGCCAGCCGAACCACGATCGTTCTGAGCGACAGCCTCAACGCCAGCATAGGGGAAGAGCGTCCATTTCTCGGTCTGCTCGGCCGTCGGGCGGTCTTGACCGTAGGCATTCCATTGATCGCGGTGACCGACGACAAAGCATTCGCCACGATTCTGGCTCACGAAGACGCACATTTGAAAAACAAGGATACGAACGGCGGGCTCAATCTCGCCGAACTCGACAAAAGTTTTGATTTGGTCTTCGACTACGCTCCCCCAGGAAAAACCGTTTCCGGAAGCCTGTTCTACTTGCTGCTGGGTCCGCTCTCTCAATCACTGGAACGCGAAGAGATACGATTGTCGCGACGAGCGGAAATCGATGCCGATCGCCATGCGGCAAGGTCAGGCGATTCTCACGAAGCAGCGCGCGCGCTGCTCTTGATCGCCGCTGCCGATGCATTTTTCAATGACAGGGTTTACACTCCTCTCAAGCGTGAACTGCTTGGCACGATGGTCCCGCCTCGTCCGCCGCTTGATCGGGTTCTGATGGCTTCCAATGAGCTATCGAACCGCCCCATCCTGCAAGAATATGCCCAAAGGGCCTGGGATGCCCCAGATGACGAAAACGCGGACCATCCACCATGGTCGGAACGTCTGGCTGCGCTTGGATACAACTCGGCTCCCACAATAGAACCGGTTTCGATTTCTGCCCTGTCGAGCCTGCTGAGCAGTGAAATTGTTGCGGAGCGGGTCCATCATTTCGATAGCGAGTGGACGTCGAAAATCGCCACCTATCTGGATCGGTAGGTGCCGCCCGGAATTGCTGCCAAAGCTGTAGCTCACTCCTCTTCCGCCGCACTAAACCCCGCTCCCATGGTGGCTCGCACGGGGCTGCCCCATGGCGTTGCGTGGTTGTCGATGCGCATCTGGAAGATAAAGTAAGTCGGCGAGCAGAAGCCGATGCCTTTCACCTTGCCGATGCCCGGCGTGTCAGGCGGCAGCGACTGGCACATATAGTCCTCGCGGCAGAAATGATCGGCCGAACACGCCGGCCGGTTGCCGCGATTGACGGCGCCGCCAAGGCATTGGTCGAAATTGTTGGTGGCCACGCAGATATCGAATTTCTTGCCTCCGACCAGCCCGCAGATCTCGTTCGGCATCGGCTTGCCGGCTTTGAAGGCCGCGAAGGCACGGTCCTTGTCGTCGCAGCCGCGATAGGCGATGCCTCCAGGCACGCCGATCTTCGGCGGACGGCAGGTGTAGGCGGTGCGCGACGCGGCAGGCGCGAAGGCCGCGAATTGGCCCGATTTGCTGTAGCGGTCGTTGAAAGGCTGCGCCGCGTTGCTGGCGATCGAGCCGGTCAGGCAGGGATGCCCGGAAAACATTGTTTCGCTGTCCTTGGGCAGCAGGCATTGCGCCAATTTCGTGTGCACGCCCGAAGCCGTGGCCAGCGGCGTGCAGACGGTGCCGCCGTCGCATTGCCAGGTCGCGCCGAACCGCGCGGCATCTTCCGGCATCAGGCACGGCATGGCCATCTCCGCCGGCGCGTAATCGACCGCATCGGCGTTCGTCCAGACCGCCGGCGGCGCAAAGGAGAGCGGACGGAAGCGGTTCGGCTGCTTGCCTTCGGCCGTGGCGGCGAGCCACGCCTGGCGCCGCGGGATCTCGGCATGAAGATGCGGCGAAATCCCGACCTCGATGCGGTTCAGCGGCGATGTTGTCTTGTCGTCTAGCCCGATGAAATGGAAACCGGCGGTCGAACCGGCCTGATGGCAACCCTGGCAGGCGCCATTGTCCAGCCGCTCGACCAGCGCTTCCGGCGTGCGCAGCAGTTTCAACGCGGAATAATCGAGCGATGCGAATTCCTTGGGCTGGAATAATTGCGTAAACGGATGATTGGCCTGCCGCGCGCTGCCGAAGGTCGACCATGATATGATCTTTCTGGCCAGGAACTCGTCGGGGATTTCATAGACGCCTTCGTCGACCGCCGGCAGATTGGCGCCGACATAGGCGGCAAGCCGTGCTTTCAGCGCCGCGTCCTGCGAGAGCCGTGCGGTGTCGGGCGTGTTCTCCAGCGGCTTCTCGCTGATAGCAGCGCCATAGATGCCGAATACCCGCATGAGATAGGCCGCCTGCCCGCCGAACTCGGTTTCCTGGCCGGACGGGAAGCGAACCACCTGCGCGTTGAGCTCCAGCTGCTTGAAGGTCAGCCCGGCCTTCTCCAGCGGCCCGCCGGTCAGCCAGCCGGCATCGACGCTCTCGTCAAGCTGTGGCGCCCAGCGTCCGGCAGTGCCGACGCAGCCGCCATCGGCATCGGGCGCGGCGCTGTAGACGGCATTGAAGTTGAAAGGCAGGCGCGATGCCAGCAGCTTGCCGTTCTTGCGAAAACTGTAGGCCAGGCGGTAGATGAAGCGCACCTCGCCGCAGCTCCTGTCGCCTTGCAGCGGCATGAAATCGCGACGGTCGAGCCGGTTGACGACGCCGACCAGACGGAAGCGCGCGGCGTCGGTCTTCAGCCAGCGCACATCCATGATGCGGCCGACATTGCCGTCTGTCACCTCGTAGAGCGGCCGCCCGCCGGCCTTCATCTCGGCGCGGAGCGCCGCAACATCGGAGGCAACGATGTCAACGATGGCGTGATAGGCGGGGGCCTCGCCGTAAAGCGTCTTTAGACCGTCCTCGCCGTCAACCCCCAAAACATCGGCGAAGCCGAAACCCCCGGCATCGAGCGCGGCGAGCACCGCCGGATTGTCGACGACGGTTACAGGGCCTTCGGCGCGCGCCGTCGACGCCACGAAGGCGATAAAGAAAGTGGCAAGCAAAAGAGCAAAGGGACGGCTCATGGAGCGGCCGTGCGCGCGTCGAAGAGTTCACGCAACACCGGCAGCAGCGCCAGCGGCAGATCCTCGGCGATCAGGCCGGGTCCGAACCGGCTGCCGGCTTCAGCGTGTAGCCACACCGCTGCGCAGGTGCCCTCGAAGGGCGGCATGCCTTGTGCGAGCAGACCGGCGATGATACCCGACAGCACGTCGCCTGACCCGGCTGTGGCCAGCCACGGCGCACCATTGGAATTGATGGCTGCCTTGCCATCAGGCGCAGCTATGACCGTGTCGGCGCCCTTGTAGACGATCGTTGCGTTGGCCCGCGCGGCAGCCGCTCGCGCCTTATCCAACTTCGACATGGTTTTGTCTCCGGCCACATCTGGGAACATGCGGC
Organism: Mesorhizobium sp. M7A.F.Ca.MR.148.00.0.0; assembly: GCF_003997735.1. NCBI lineage: Bacteria > Pseudomonadati > Pseudomonadota > Alphaproteobacteria > Hyphomicrobiales > Phyllobacteriaceae > Mesorhizobium > Mesorhizobium sp. M7A.F.Ca.MR.148.00.0.0. The sequence goes on from NZ_RZTB01000025.1 coordinate 30,531, forward strand.
CGAATTCACCCTCGTGCGGCGTTATCACCAACACTGGAGCGTTTGGCTGACGGGCGGCTTCGAACAGCGCCTGCGGCTGATGGGCCAGAGAGGTGATGGCATCGGCATCAAGCACGATCGCTCCTCCGTGGTTTGCAGTTTGCGATGCGCGTGCACCCTCCGCCAAGGTCTTGATCAGTTGCAGGGCGAAATCGCCGACCTTGGGCTTTGGCCCGAGCCCCGGTCCAAACACCAGCGCCTCGGGATGGCGCGCCGTCAGAAATTCCTGCACCTCCTCGAGTGACCCCGCCTCTCGCAGCATGATCGAGGTGAGGTGTATCGCGTTCACCTGCATGGCATTGCCAGGCGACAGCACGGTGACCGCCCCTGCCCCGCTTCTCGCGGCGGCCATCGCCGACAGCCGCGCCGCGCCGGTAGCACTGGGACCGCCGGAAAAGACGCCGACATGGCCGCGCTTGTATTTATGCGCGTCCACCGCCGGCACCGGAAATTCCCGCAACCACAGGTCCGGCACATTTTCGAAGGTCGAGACGGCGAGTTGGGCGATGATGCCGTCACCGATGCCAATATCGGCGAGCACGATCTCACCGCATTGCCCGCGCCCCGGCAGCAGCAATTGGCCGGGCTTTTTCCGCGCGAAGGTGACGGTGACCTCGGCGCGAAACGCCCTGCTCAATATTTCGCCGCTGGCTCCCGAGACGCCCGACGGCAGGTCGATCGCGACCACAGGCAGGCGCAGGGCTGTCACGGTATCGACAGCTTTCGCGGCATCGCCGGACAGCGGCTTGGACAGCCCTGCCCCATAGAGCCCGTCGATCACGATCGAGCCGAATTCGGCGTCGAAATCAGACAGCGGCCGGGACTTGACCAGGGATTCCGCGGCGGCGAGCGCCGCATCGCTTTCCGGCCTCGGCGCTCCGGATGACCAGATCGTTGTGCCGACGCCGCTGCCGGCCAGGAGGCGTGCGACGACATAGCCATCGCCGCCATTGTTGCCGGGCCCGCAGAGCACATGGATGTGCTTTGCCGAGGGATAGCGCTTGAGCACCTCGGCCGCGACCGCTTCGCCCGCGCGCCGCATCAGGCTGATTCCATCGGCCGGACCGGCCGCGATCGACAGCCGATCAGCCTCGCTCATTTCGGCCGGGGAAAGAAGTTCGTTGCTCATGGATTGCCGATCCGCATGCTATCGCGCATTGTCCAATTTCGATCCTAAGCAAACAAGGGGGAGTTGCCGAGATCTGCAGCCATAACGTCGGCACGAAGGCATCGCGGGCAGAAAATTGCCTGCGGGATAGGCGATATGCCTGATTTTTGTGCGGACGCGGGTGCTGGCGCTGTGTAGGCTTTGGCAGCCCATGCCGCTTCCGGTGCAGCGAATGACGCGAATTTGCATCCCGGTGCGGCGCGGCTTTGAAATCTTATGAGACCGCTTCGAATCCGCTGAATTGGCACAGTTCGTGCTTGATGGAGGCGCAAGCGGGGGGTCACAACCCGTTTTTTTGGCAGTGGAGGCCACTTTTTACATGAAAAAGATCGAAGCGATCATCAAGCCATTCAAGCTGGACGAAGTGAAGGAAGCGCTTCAGGAGGCCGGACTGCAAGGCATAACCGTCACCGAGGCAAAGGGCTTCGGTCGTCAGAAGGGCCATACCGAACTCTACCGCGGCGCCGAATATGTCGTCGATTTCCTGCCCAAGGTGAAGATCGAGGTCGTGCTTGGCGACGACGCGGTCGAAGGCGCCATCGAGGCCATCCGCAAGGCGGCCCAGACGGGCCGCATCGGTGACGGCAAGATCTTCGTCTCCAACATCGAGGAAGTCGTGCGGATACGCACCGGCGAAACGGGCATGGACGCGGTCTGAACCGACCGCCCCATCCTCCTGAAAACGTCATCATCAAAAAAAGTCATCACACAGGGATACACGACATGACGACAGCCAAAGACATCATGAAGCAGATCAAGGACAACGACGTGAAATTCGTCGACCTGCGCTTCACAGACCCGAAGGGCAAGCTGCAACACGTGACGATGGATGTCATCGAGGTCGAGGAAGACATGTTCGCCGATGGCGTGATGTTCGACGGCTCGTCGATTGCCGGCTGGAAGGCCATCAACGAGTCCGACATGGTGCTGATGCCCGACCCGGAAACGGTTCACATGGATCCGTTCTTCGCCCAGTCGACCATGGTCATCCTGTGCGACATCCTCGATCCGGTTTCGGGTGAATCCTACAACCGCGATCCGCGCGGCACGGCCAAGAAGGCCGAGGCTTACATGAAGGCCGAAGGCATCGGCGACACCATCTATGTCGGCCCGGAAGCCGAATTTTTCGTCTTCGACGACGTGAAGTACAAGGCCGATCCCTACAACACCGGTTTCAAGCTCGACTCCACGGAACTGCCGTCGAACGACGACACCGACTACGAGACCGGCAATCTCGGCCACCGTCCGCGCGTCAAGGGAGGCTACTTCCCGGTGCCGCCGATCGACAGCGCGCAGGACATGCGCTCGGAAATGCTGACCGTGCTCGCCGAGATGGGCGTGCGCGTCGAAAAGCATCACCATGAGGTGGCGGCGGCGCAGCACGAACTCGGCATCAAGTTCGACGCACTGGTACGCAACGCCGACAAGATGCTGATCTACAAATATGTCGTGCACCAGGTCGCCAATGCCTACGGCAAGACGGCGACCTTCATGCCGAAGCCGATCTTCGGCGACAACGGCTCGGGCATGCACGTCCACATGTCGATCTGGAAGAACGGCAAGCCGACCTTCGCCGGCAATGAATATGCCGGTCTGTCGGAAAGCTGCCTGTTCTTCATCGGCGGCGTCATCAAGCATGCCAAGGCGATCAACGCCTTCACCAACCCGCTGACCAATTCCTACAAGCGCCTGGTGCCGGGTTACGAAGCGCCGGTTCTGCTCGCCTATTCGGCGCGCAACCGCTCGGCGTCCTGCCGTATCCCGTTCGGCTCGTCGCCGAAGGCCAAGCGCGTCGAGGTCCGCTTCCCCGATCCGGGCGCGAACCCCTACCTCGCTTTCTCCGCGCTGCTGATGGCCGGCCTCGACGGTATCAAGAACAAGATCCATCCCGGCCAGCCGATGGACAAGGATCTCTACGACCTGCCGCCGAAGGAACTGAAGAAGATCCCGACCGTCTGCGGCTCGCTACGCGAAGCCCTGCAAAGCCTCGACAAGGACCGCGGCTTCCTGAAAGCCGGCGGCGTCTTCGACGACGACCAGATCGACAGCTACATCGAGCTGAAGATGGCCGAAGTGATGCGCTTCGAAATGACCCCGCATCCGGTCGAATACGATATGTATTACTCTGTCTGAGCCTTCAATCTCAGACTAAGATACGCCATAACAACCAAGCCCTTGAAAGACTTCCCTCTTTCAAGGGCTTTTTGCTGCGCTCCAATAGGAATTGCCAGCCGACCGGCATGTCTCGCCTGCGCGGCAGCCACGCATGGACAGCCATATTGGTCTTTCGTCTTCGACGATCATACGATGCCTGGATTCTGGACCCACGGTCCATCGGAGCGGCCGGCCTGAGCGCGTCGGTCCGGTGACTTCAATCACTACTCGGCGATGTCCGGTGAAGATCAAGGCGGCCGGTCGGTCGCCAACGTTGGAGCCAGGAGCGAGCGGAGCACTGTCTCAGGCTACAGTGACCGCTCGTCCGGCGCCCACGCCAATGCCGCCGTTCAGAAAACCCCGCCCATCCGAACAGCATTGCGTGACGTAACCCCAAGGCCTGCGAATACGCATGCCGTAGCGTGATCTGTCAACGCTGCAAGCCGGGCCGCGAATGACCGATTCTGCTGTATGAACAGATGCTTATGGAAGGTCCATTGCCCCAGATAAGGGCTGGAAAAGGCGCTTTTCCGGGCTTTATAGGGAGTGATCGCCGGAGGCTCACATGGCTGCGGCCAGAACTTCCGGGCGATTTGCGACCGCGTGAATTCCCTGACTTTTTCTGGGTATGTTTTACCAGGAATGCCGTCAGCCGGGTAACGGCCAAAAAAGAACCCCGGCGCGAAACGCCGGGGTCATCTTGTCATGCAGTCCGAAACGCTTACGCGGCGGCCGAAACCTGAGCGCTTGCCGGAACCGAGGCGATCGTCTTCAGGATCTGCGAGGCGATCTGGTAGGGGTCGCCCTGCGAGTTCGGACGGCGGTCTTCCAGATAACCCTTGTAGTCGCTCTTGATGAAGGAATGCGGCACGCGGATCGAGGCGCCACGGTCGGCAATGCCATAGCTGAACCGGTTCCACGGCGCGGTCTCGTGCTTGCCGGTCAAACGCTTGTCGTTGTCCGGGCCGTAGACGGCGATGTGATCCATCAGGTTCTTGTCGAAGGCCGCCATCAGCGCTTCGAAATAGGCCTTGCCGCCGACTTCGCGCATATAGGCGGTCGAGAAATTGGCGTGCATGCCCGAGCCGTTCCAGTCGGTGTCGCCGAGCGGCTTGCAATGGTATTCAATGTCGATGCCGTACTTCTCGGTCAGGCGCTGCATCAAATAGCGGGCCATCCACATCTGGTCGGCGGCTTTCTTGGAGCCCTTGCCGAAAATCTGGAATTCCCACTGGCCCTTGGCCACTTCGGCGTTGATGCCTTCGTGGTTGATGCCGGCGGCGAGGCAGAGGTCGAGATGCTCCTCGACGATCTGGCGCGCAACGGAGCCGACATTGGAATAGCCGACGCCGGTGTAGTACGGACCCTGGGGTGCGGGATAGCCGCTCTCGGGGAAGCCGAGCGGCCGGCCGTCCTTGTAGAAGAAATATTCCTGCTCGAAGCCGAACCAGGCGCCCTCGTCATCGAGGATGGTGGCGCGCTTGTTGGAGGCATGCGGCGTGACGCCATCGGGCATCATGACTTCGCACATGACCAGCACGCCGTTGGTACGGGCGGGATCCGGATAGACCGCAACCGGCTTCAGCACGCAATCGGAGCTGTGGCCTTCGGCCTGCTGGGTCGAGGAACCATCGAAGCCCCACAGCGGCAACTGCTCGAGATCAGGGAATTCGGCGAATTCCTTGATCTGCGTCTTGCCGCGAAGGTTGGGGACCGGGGTATATCCATCGAGCCAGATATACTCGAGCTTGTATTTCGTCATTCTAGCCTCTCGTTGCTTGATCACCGAACACTGAACGGCGTCGACATGCGTCTGCCGTCAGCAGCCGGCCTGCCGCATCCTTGAAACGCAATTCGTGTGCCATTCTTGGTGTGGAGGGTGCGGCAAAATTGACCCGGCATTCACTCGAAGTCGGTGAGCCGCCTAAGCGATGCGCTCGGATCAATCACAGTCGTTCTTTGCACAAATAGTATGCAATTACTGATCTTTTCATAGGCATATTGCCTAACTTGATTGCAGACCTTATCTTCGGATCAAGTTGAATCGAGAAGGTTCGGCAGAAGAAAGGAACCCGGCAATGGAAATCATTTCCACACGACCGTCGGCCAAGATTTTGATGTTCCCGGCGGCAGCGCGCGCCGCTGCCTCAAATTTGAGCGGCAAGGCTAAGTTTGCGGCAGAGATTGCCTCGCTGCGTGGTGCCCGCGCAGACTTCGGCGACGGCTGGTACCATGAGGCAGCCATCGAGGATGAGACCCGGGGCCGCAAGAGCTGACACAAAGCGCAGCAGCCCTCGCCAACGAATTGGCCTGAAAAGAGAAAGCCCGGCGCGATTGCTCGCGCCGGGCTTTCTTTTGAACACCGGGCCTGCCTACTCCTTGGCGTGCAGGTCGGTGCCGAGCGTATCCTTGACGAAGATCATGCCGATGACCAGCGTTATCGCCGCGATCACCACCGGATACCAAAGGCCATAGTAGATGTCGCCCTTGTAGGCGCTGAGCGCGAACACGGTTGCCGGCAGCAGGCCGCCGAACCAGCCATTGCCGATGTGATAGGGCAACGACATGCCGGTGTAGCGAATGCGGGTCGGGAACATCTCGACCAGGATCGCCGCGATCGGCCCGTAGACCATGGTCACGAACAGCACCAGGATGAACAGGATGCCGATCGTCATTGGCCAGTTCACTGCTGCAGGATCGGCGAACATGGCGAACGCGCCACCACCCGGAATGTTGTAGACGGTGACTTCGGGTGCGCCCGCCGCCTCGTCGGTGGTCAGCAGCTTGTCCTTGACTGCCTGGTCGATCGGCACCGTCGCCTTCTCACCGGCACGGATGGCAGCGGCGTCCAGCTTCAGTTCCGGGTTGGCGGCAACAAACGCATCGAGCTTCTGGTCCGCAACCTTGGCTGCCGCGCGCTTCAGCGGATAGCCGCCGTCCTGCAGCGACATGTTGACGGCCTTGATGAAGGCGGCTTCCTTGGCCTTGGCCTGATCGCCGGCGGCGATGGCGTCATAGGACTCGACCGTCTCGTTGCCGATCTTGACAGATGCGGGTGTGCCGGCGGCGGCCGTCGACACGACGTCATAGGGAACCGAGTTCTTGGTCAGGAACGAGGTCGCGATATCGCAGGATGTCGTGAACTTCGCGGTACCCACCGGATTGAACTGGAACTTGCAATCTCCAGGTGCGGCCGTCACCGTCGCCCGCGTGTTCTGCTGGGCTGTGGCAAGCGCCGGATTGGCAGCCCTGGTCAGTGCCTTGAACAGCGGGAAGGTGCATACAATCGCTAAGGCAAGGCCCGCCATGATGATCGGCTTGCGGCCGATCTTGTCGGAGAGCCAGCCGAAGACGACGAAGAAGATCGAGCCTACTGCCAGGGCGATCGCGATCATGATGTTGACCGACTGCGCGTCGACCTTGAGCACGTTGGTCAGGAAGAACAGCGCGTAGAACTGGCCATTGTACCAGACCACGGCCTGACCGGCGGTGAGGCCTAGCAGCGCCAGCAGTGCGATCTTGGCGTTCTTCCATTGGCCGAAGGCTTCCGTCAGCGGCGCCTTGGAGCCCTTGCCCTCATCCTTCATGCGCTGGAAGGTCGGCGATTCGGAAAGCGAAAGCCGGATCCAGATCGAGATGCCTAGCAGCAGGAAGGATACGAGGAACGGAATACGCCAGCCCCAGGCAGCATAGTTTTCCTTGCTCAATGAAGCCTGTACGATCAGGATCACAACCAGCGACAGGAACAGGCCCAGCGTCGCCGTGGTCTGGATCCACGAGGTATAGTAGCCGCGCCGGTTGTCCGGCGCATGTTCGGCGACGTAAGTGGCCGCGCCGCCATATTCGCCACCCAGTGCCAGGCCCTGCAGCATGCGCAGGATGATCAGGATCACCGGAGCGGCGATGCCCAAGGTCGCATAGCCAGGCAGCAAGCCGACCAGGAAGGTCGACAGGCCCATGATCGTCATGGTGACGAGGAAGGTATATTTACGGCCGACAAGATCGCCGATGCGGCCGAACAGCAATGCGCCGAACGGGCGCACCAGGAAGCCGGCAGCGAAAGCCAGCAGCGCGAAGATATTGCGGGTCGCTTCCGGGATGGCTGGACTGAAAAAGGTCGAACCAATGAACACTGCCAGCGAGCCGTAGAGATAGAAATCATACCATTCGAAAACGGTGCCGAGCGAGGAAGCGAAGATGACTTTCTTCTCCTCCCGCGTCATGGCGCGGCTTGCTCCGCCGGCGGTCGATGCTATTGCCATTTCGTTATCCTCCCGTGAGACCCGTTCTCGATGCTGCGCGACACCGTCCGCGTTCTCCTCCGAGCACGGACTCAACGACAGCCATTCGGGAAAAATGACAGAAAGCGCCCGCCAAAGGCAGCGCGTCTTTGGGATTATGACTTTGGTATTAGGTGCGCTGCGGGATGAAACCGGGCGAGTTGGGAAACCCTTAGCCCTTGAGCGCTTCCAGCAGGCCGACAGCAGCCATCATGTCGTGCTTGCGAGCCGCGCGGCGGGCAACGGCTTCGGCGTCCTGCCCCCAATGCTCGATCTGCCAGTCCTCGTCGACATGAGCCGCGGCCCATGCAGCCTCAGCGTCGATCTCGCCGAAATCGACAGCCAGCGCAAGCAGCGCCGAACCTGTGAGCGACGTCATCACATGGATGGCGGCGAGACGCAGCGGCTCTGTTCGCTGGGCAAGATGGCTGCCCAGCACCGCGATGGTCTCACGCGGCTGCTCGACATGGATGATCCCCTCGGCGAGATTGAAGCGCACCCCAAGTGTTCCCCTCGCCCAGTCTATCACCGAGTCCCAATGCTGGTTCTGCCGCTCCACCAGCCCTTGCGGCGCGTCGGCGCGGTAACAGAGCAGATCGGACGAGGCGAAGCGCAGAATGTCTTCCAGCACCGCCTGCGGGTCGCTGGCGACGCCATCGATGGCGGTGTTCACAAGCCGCATCACCGGCATGGTCACCGGATTGATGGTCTCGCTTTGGGTGGCGAACTCGTCGGCGACGAGCGCGGCTGCCGCCTCGGTAGGCACTGCCAGCAGCGCCTTGCCCGGCGTGCGCACCGGCTTGCCGTCGAGATGCACGGCAAAGCCGCCTTCGACCGGCGCGACCGAGACGATCTTGTAGAAGCGCTTCGGCAGAGACGTCTTCATCTGGATTTGGGCGCGGCGCACCGGATCCGGATCCGAAAGATATTTGCCCGCTTCAAGGTCGTTGAGGATGTCACGCATAGAAGGTCTCTCTTACACCGGCGTCAGCTTGCGCACTGGCCGGTTGACGATGATCAGGCCGGCGGCAATCAGGCCAAGTGCCAGGAAAATGCGCATGGTCAGCGGCTCATTCAAGAACATGGCGCCGCACAGCACGCCGAAAACCGGCGACAGGAAAGTGAAACTGGACAGGCCTGACGCCGGATAGCGCCGCAACAGCCAGAACCACAGCACATAGGTGAAGGCGACGATGTAGACAGCCTGGAAGAGCAGCGCCAAGGTCGGCAGCACGGTCGGGTCGCGAACGGGCGGGCCGGCGAGAGGCAGCACCAATATGCCGACGATCGCTGCCCCGGCGAGTTGGTAAAGCAGAAGCTTCTCGGCGCTCGCCTCGACCAGCTTCGACCGCTTGATGAGGATGTTGGTCAAAGCCCAGAAGAATCCGGAGCCGAGGCTCAGCAGATCGCCGAACAGCATGTCTCCGCCGCCGCCAAGCTTGTCGGAAAACACCGCGACAAGGCCGGCAAAGGCCAGCAGCAGGCCAAGGAATTTCCTCAATGTGATCTGCTCACCGAGCAGGAAATGGCCGCCGAGCAGCATCCAGAACGGCATCGTGTTGACCAGCAGCGTGTTGCGGGCAACGGTCGTATGCTCCAGGCCGACATAAAGGCAAAGGAACTCGATGCCGAAAAGCGCGCCAACCACGATGCCGGCGAGCAAGGTCCCGTCGCGCGTGAAAAGCGCGATGCCGCGCCACCGGCACCAGGCAAAGACACATAGGCCGCCGATGATCGAGCGCGCGATCGACAGGAAGACCGGGTCATAGCCGGCGTAGGAGATCTTGGCGGCGACGTAATTCAACCCCCAGGAAAAGGTCAGCCCGACCATGATGGCGGCGGCGGCCATGTCGACCGTGTCGCGCCGGTCGAGCGCGTCATTGGCGCCGCTCACGATCAGTCCTCCGCGCTGGCGTCGTCGAAGCCGATCAGGTTCCAGCTCTGGCGCATGTGCGGCGGCATTGGCGCGGTGACATCGATGACGCCCTTGTCGGGATGCGGAATGATGATGCGGCGGGCGTGCAGATGCAGGCGGTTTTGAATGCCCCCTGGAAAGTCCCAGTTGGTGTCGGCCTCGAAATATTTCGGATCGCCCAGGATCGGGCAGCCGATGTAGGCGGCGTGGACACGAAGCTGGTGGGTGCGGCCCGTATAGGGCTCCATTTCAAGCCAGGTCATCGTCTGCGCAGCCTGCTCGATGATGCGGTAGTAGGAGACGGCGTGATCGGCGCCCTTTTCGCCATGCGCGGCGACACGCACGCGGTCACCGTCCGGCGTCGGCTCCTTGATCAGCCAGGTCGAGATCTTGTCCTCGCGCTTGGGCGGCACGCCCTTGACCAGCGCCCAATAGGTCTTCTTGGTCTCGCGGGCGCGAAACGCTTCCGAGAGCTTCATGGCGGCCAGCCGGGTGCGGGCGACGACCAGAACACCCGAAGTGTCGCGGTCGAGCCTGTGAACCAGTCTGGGCTTCTCGCCCTTCTGGCTGCGCCAGGCCTCCAGCATGTCGTCGACATTGCGGGTGACGCCCGAGCCGCCCTGCACCGCAAGGCCCGCCGGCTTGTTGAAGACGAAAACCTTGGGATCTTCATGGATCAGCATTTTCGACAGGACATCGGCATCGCCCTGGTTGCGGATCGAGTGGCCGGTCAGTGCACTCTCGCCCTTCTTGTCGACCTCGAGCGGTGGGACGCGAACCATCTGGCCGGGCTCGACACGGGTGTCGGCCTTGACCCGGCCGCCATCGACGCGGATCTGGCCGGAGCGCAGAAGCTTCTGCAAATGGCCGAAACCAAGGCCCGGGAAATGGGTCTTGAACCAGCGGTCGAGCCGCATGCCCGCCTCGCCGGCCTCCACCGTGATCTGTTCAACGCCTGCCATGTTTTTTGTCGCTTATCCGTTTCCCGAGCGAAGCTCGGCCTGTTCTTGGCGCGGCAATAGCACTAAGGCAGGCTTCTTGCGAGCCAAAGTCCCAGAAACAGGGCGATAATGGCGCCAATGACGCTGGCAAGGGCATAAGCCAGTGCAGGCAGCGTGGCTCCCCGCTCCCACAGCGTCGCGAAATCAAGCGAAAAGGCTGAGAAGGTGGTGAAGCCGCCGAGAATGCCGGTAGCAACGAACAGCCTGACCTCGTTCGATCCGCCACGGCGCATCATGGAGGCGATGAACAGCCCCATGGCAAAGGAGCCTATGATGTTGATGGCCATCGTGCCCCAGGGGTAGCTGGGGCCGACAAAACGCAGCGCGCCGATGTTGGTAAGGTGACGAATTCCGGCGCCGATGCCGCCACCGACGACGACGAGAAGCAGATTGAACATGACCGTTTACTGCCCTCGCACGGCTGCCCCGTCAATCCCTCGTTGCGGGCGCAACCGCACGCAGATCGAGCTCACCACTCAGGCGTTGCCCATCCCGGATATTTTTTCCTGAACTCGTTATAGAGGTCATCGACCTCCGTTTTGCCGATAGGGCGCACCTGTTCGTAGAGGTAGCCCTTGACGTCGCCGGACAGCTGGTAAGCCGCTATGCGCCTGTATGCTGCGCCAATGCCTTTGCCCTCGACGATGTATTGGTCCGGTATCGAGACACAGAGCTGCGCGCCCTGCTGCAGATGGATAACGGGCGGGTCGGTCACGACAACGTATTTGGACTTCAACGCCGCCGGTCTGAATCGATCGCGACTATCGACCTGACAAGCCCACTCGATGCGAGGGTAAAGGTCCTTGTCCATTTCATACAGCAATGAATCGCTCATGATCCCGCTGGATGCAAACACCGACAACCGGTCCCCAGGTCCCATCTTTCCAAGAAGGTCATCGATAAGGCGCCTGTATTCTGGAAGATTGTCGAGGTGCAGCGGGAGCGTGGCTTCCCTGGCAAAGACGTAGCTGATCGGCGACAGAACCTGGCGGCCAGTCGGGAAAAAAGTACCGAAAAACGCCAGCCCGGCGGCAACGGCTATCGCGGCGTTCGACCATCGCGATCTCAGTGCCGGCATCGAAACGATCGCAACGATTGCCTGGGCGTAGGCAGGAAAGAGCCAAAGAAATACCGGCACCGAATGATGGCGATCCGGGTCCTGCATGCGGGTGAAGAGGACGAAGGTGAGTGCCGAAGCAACGGCACAGAACAGGGAAAATCTGTTTTGGCGTATAATGGAGATGTAAAGGCCAAATACGATCAACAGCCAGTTCACATAGCTGAGCCGGGATCCCACCTGGACAATCTGCGAAACGAAGTCCGTCTTGTATCCGCTGTAAAGATCGCCATAGCTGGTTCCCAGTATCTTGAAGATCAAGGGTTGCTGGAAGGTCAGCGCGGCTCCGACAACCACGAGGATCGCACACAGGCCTCCGACGGCGGCATTGCGGAGTGCCGGAAAGTCCCGATCTTTGGCAACCTGCAGAAAACAGAAGAAGGCTGCGGAAATTCCGAGCCCGATGACAGGATAGGCGTGCCAGCGGCGCAGCACGAACGCCAACCACAGGCATACGCCGACACGTATTCCGCTGATCACCGGTTCATGGGTCAGGAACCTCGATTTCCAGAGAAAATAGGTTGCCGCGCAAAGCGCGAGACAGCCGGCAATGTCAGGCAACCCACGGAGCGTCGCCGCCCAGAACGGCGTGTAGAGAAAGGCCGCAATCCATACGGTGAGCCAGCTTCGGCATGAAGACGTCCCGGTCGCCGCCTCCAGATAGCTAATTCTGCCGATGAGAAGAGCGGTCGGGACCAGATAAACAGCAACTATTCCGGCGATATAGGAAAACCTCGAATCGCCAAAAATGATGTGAAACGGCATCAGCGGCACCAGGATCGCCGCACTGTAGTCATCCGTGGCGATCGAGGTCCTCAAATGGCTGAGCCACTCGAGAGGGCTCTGAATCAAGAGCGTGCCTTGCCGGCTGAACGTGTCGAAATAGGCAGCGAAGTCCCAGTAATAGACAGGCTGCTCAAGCCCTACATAGGTGAGAGCAAGAGCAACTCCCAGCAGAGCGGTGCACACATATGTCGTTGCCCAAAATCCGAGAGATCTGTTCTTCGTCACTTGAAGCCGCCAGAAGGAGAAGAGGCAGAACTGTCAAAGTCAGCCCGGGGCCGCCGTTCATGCAGCCAGGAGCCGTTCCGGCGCATGAGCGGCCACAAGGATGGCCAAGTCTCACACGCAGAGCACCCAAATGCCGCCGGCAGCGCCGATTTTCTAAAGTTCAGGTCGTCCCGGCATTCTTCGGCTTGGTCGAACCGATCATCTTCCAGTTCTTGTAGAACATGGAATTGATGCGCTCGACGCTGACCGAGACGATTGAGAGCATGCCCGCGATCAGTCTGGGAACCGGAGACGGCCGGATGATGTCCACGAACACGCAGTAGCGGCGTCCGTCATACTCGTTGACCGAGCGGTGCAGCAGCGTGTCGTCGAAGATGAACAGCGGATTGTCGTACCAATAATTCTTGACGTTGCCGCACTCGACGAAAATCTCCGACTTAACCGGGATCAGATTGTAGAGGATGCGCAGGCTGAGCCGCAGCGGGCCGAAATGCCAGGACGTGGATTCGCGCTTGCTGAAGACGGAAACGGCTATGGTCTTGATGTACTTGAAATCCTTGTTGAACTCGACGACGTTGTCGATCCTGTGCTTGCCGTACCACTGGTAGACATACATGCCGCGCCGGCCGGCGCCGAAATTGGCGTCGATATCGGCAATGATCTCATCCTTGCGCGCCTTGAAGATGTCCAGGACCTCGTTGACCTCGCGCTGATAGTCGTCGGGAAACTGCTCCAGCTTCCAGACGCCCGGATTTCTGTAGCACAAGAGGTCGACCAGCAGATTGAACGGCGAAAGCAGCCAGGTGAACAGGCCGTTGCCGAGAAAATAGCCTGAGAACAGCGACAGATCCTTGCGGTCGTTGCGCAGCACGTCGATCAGGCCGCAGATGATGAAGATCGTCGTCAGGATGGGAATGAAATAGAAGCCAAGGGCGAGAAGCGGGATGGCAATGGCGAATTTGCGAAGGGACTTGCGAAGGGTTTTTGTCATTTTTCCACGCGCGGAGCGCGATCCTGTTGCGAATGAAGTGCCCAAATCACGGCAACGACCACCGCCCGGTCGTGCGCCTTGATAAGGTTTTTTGGGGTATCACACAACGGCCCTGCTATCGCGGCCGGCTGGCTGTCTGGCGGATCTGGTCAACGGCCTCACGCAAGCCTGCTACTCCCGCTCCTTGCGCAGCTTCGCCCAATAGTCGAGCCGCTTCCTGATGTCGCGCTCGAAGCCGCGCTCGGGCGGATCATAGAAGGTCTGGCGGCCCATCTTCTCGGGAAAATAATCCTGCCCCGAAAAGGCATCCGGCTCGTCATGGTCGTAACGATAGCCGGCGCCGTAATCCTCCTCTTTCATCAGCTTTGTCGGCGCGTTGAGGATGTGCTTGGGCGGCAGCAGCGAGCCGTGTTCCTTCGCGGCCCGCGTGGCAGCCTTGAAAGCATTGTAGACGGCGTTGGATTTGGGCGCGGTGGCGAGATAGACGGTGGCCTCGGCAAAAGCCAGCTCGCCCTCGGGCGAGCCGAGATAGTCGTAGGCATCCTTGGCGGCATTGGCGACGACAAGCGCTTGCGGGTCGGCAAGGCCGATGTCTTCCATGGCCATGCGCACCAGCCGGCGGCCTAGATAGAGCGGATCCTCGCCGGCATCGAACATGCGTGCGAGATAGTAGAGAGCCGCGTCAGGGTCTGAACCGCGTACCGATTTGTGCAGCGCCGAGATCAGATTGTAATGGCCGTCCTGGCCCTTGTCGTAGATCGGCGCGCGGCGCTGGACGATGCGCTGCAGTCCCTCGGGATCGAAGACCTCGCCGGGTTTGGCTGCCCGCCAGACTTCTTCCGCGAGCGTCAGCGAGGCCCGGCCGTCGCCATCGCTCATGCGGATGAGCATGGTCCGCGCCTCGTCGTCGAGCGGCAGCGCCCTGCCCTCGGTCTCCTCCGCCCGCACCATCAGCTTGGAGATGCTCTTCTCGCCAAGCGAATGGAAGACCAGAACGCGCGCGCGTGACAACAAAGCGGCATTCAGTTCGAAGGACGGGTTTTCGGTCGTGGCGCCAACCAGCACGACTGTCCCGTCCTCCATGACCGGGAGAAAGCTGTCTTGCTGGGCACGGTTGAAGCGATGGATCTCGTCGACGAACAGCAAGGTCTGGCGGCCATTGGTGCGGCGCAATTTGGCCGCTTCGAACACCTTTTTCAGGTCGGCGACGCCGGAAAAGACAGCCGATATCTGCTCGAAGGCCAGGCTGGTTTCGCCGGCAAGCAGGCGCGCCACGGTGGTCTTGCCGGTGCCGGGCGGCCCCCAGAAGATCATCGAGCCGAGCGAGCCGGAACCGATCAACCGGGTCAGCGCGCCGTCAGGGCCGGTCAGATGCTCCTGGCCGACGACCTCGCCAAGGTTTCTCGGCCGCAGCCTGTCGGCCAGCGGCCGCCCAGGCGGGGTCTTTTCCGGTTCATCGACGCTGAACAGATCGGCCATGCACTTCTTTTTCGTTGGAGCATGAGCCCGAATGCACGGAACCCAGCCCTAATAACGCAACACCTGACGCATTATCTGCCCGCCACGCTCGACGGTAAAGCGCCACCAGCGCGTATCCGTCCTGGCCGCCAACTCCAGGGTCGCCGCGGTATCGATGGTGGTGCCGTTCACCTCGCGCACGATGTCGCCCGGCTGGAAGCCGAAATCGGCGGCCGGAGAATCGCGGTTGATGTCGATCACGGTGACGCCCTTGATGTCCGTGCGCAGGCCAAGCCGCTGCGCGAGCCGGGGCGACAGCTCCGCGACCTTGGCGCCCGAAAACGGGCTGCGGCCATGCAGCGTCACCTCGGCAGCTTTCATGCCTTCCGGAGCACGCTCCAGCGCGATATCCATCGCCGCCTGCTGGCCCTTGGTCAAAACCGCGAAATTGGCGGTGGTGCCGATCGACAGCGTCGCCATCCGGTAGTCCAGCGCTTCGATGCTCTCGACCGGCTTGCCGTTGAGTTGCAGCACCACGTCGCCGGGCTTGAGTCCTGCCTTGCCGGCCGGACCGCTCGCTTCGACCGACGAGACCAGCGCACCGGTCGGCTTCTCCATGCCGAGCGATTCGGCGATCTGCGGCGTCACCGCTTCGAACTCGGCGCCGATATAGGGCCGCTCGAAGAAGTCGAGCCCGGCCTTGGCCGCGTCGGCAAAAGCGCGGACCATATTCGAGGGAATGGCGAAGCCGATGCCGATCGAACCGCCGCTGCGGCTATAGATTGCGGTGTTGATGCCGACCAGCTGGCCGCCCATGTTGATCAGCGCGCCGCCGGAATTGCCAGGATTGATGGCGGCGTCGGTCTGGATGAAGAAGCTGGAATCGGAGACGCCGATATGGCTGCGGGCCAGTGCCGAGACGATGCCGCTGGTGGTGGTTTGGCCGACGCCGAAGGGGTTGCCGATGGCCAGCAGCAGGTCGCCGACCTCAAGCGCGTCGGAATCGCCGATGGCGATAACCGGAAACGGCTTGTCCGAGGTGATCTTGAGCACGGCGAGGTCGAGTGTCTCGTCCTTGAGCAGCACCTTACTGTCGAACTCGCGTCCGTCCGCCGTCGCCACCTTGACCCGGTCGGCATCCTTGATGACGTGGTAATTGGTGACCACGACGCCGGTCGGATCGACCAGCACGCCGGAGCCGAGCGAAGACTGCGCACGCGGCTGCGAGCGGCCGAAGAATTCCTCGAAGAACGGATCGCCGTCGAAAGGCGACGTGACCTTGGCCGTCTGCGAGGCATAGACGTTGACCACGGCCGGGGCTGTCTGCTTGACCAGCGGCGCAAACGACAATTGCACCTCCTCGCGGCCGAAGGGTACGCGCTTGTCGGGACCAGCCGTGGCGTTTTCGCCTTCCACGCCATGCAGCAGGTCGGTCAGCACATCGGACAGGCCGGGATCGGTCTTCGTCTCCTCGGCCAATGCCTGCCTGACCACCGGTGCGGCCGCAAACGCCATGATGGCGAAAAGCAGAACAAAGGGCAGTCTTCTGGCGCGCATTCGCGAATCCTCCAAGGCAAGTTCGGGGGCATTGTCCCGACGATTGTGCAAAATGAAAGGCTAAGCCGCTGAAATCCGACTATTTTGGGCAGCAAAACAGCTACAGCTGACCTTGAAACCGAAAACCTCGTGGCCCTGATGAAAAAACAACTCCTGTCTTTCCGTGACTTTTTGAAGACCGGCAGCTTGGGGCCGATCTCCCCCGACATGACAATGGCCGAGATTGTCGAAGTGCTCGGCATGCCTGAGCATGTCGATCCAGATTACTGGACGTTCGGAAAGCTCGAAATTTCCTTTGATATCACGCCGCCTCGCCAGATGAACTGGTTTCAAATTGAGCAGGCCAGTTACCTCAAAGGCGATTTGGAGGCTCTCACCACTCGCTTTGCACTCTCTCTGGACGGGTTCAGCGGAAAGACAAAGCCATCAGAGTTCCTGGGTGCCGGCCTTTGGACTCCAGATCAGGCCAAGGTTTTCTACGCGGCATCCGGCCATGACATCGGGATGAACATCTGCGCCGGACCGATTCAGATACATTTTCATGTGGCTGCCGACTTCATCGGCAACCAAGATGCCGAAACCTATTTGAAGGCCTCCTCCCCGTCGCAAGCGATGGCGAAAATCGATTCTCGAGCCGTCCTCGACAGTATCTATTCATATCCTTACCCGAAGACTGAAGAGGTACCGGGTGCATTCGATTGGAAGCTGTTGAGCGGAAGCCAGTACCTGGCGCTGGCCGATGGACAGCAAACATCGGCAAACAAAAAAGGGGCCCGCAGGCCCCTTTGAACTCATTTGGGAAAACCGAGCCTTATGCGGCTGCGGCGTCCGCGTCAGCGCTTTCGGCTTCGATGCGAGCGCGGTCGCCGGCGCCTTTGGCCGAAACGTCGCGATCGACGAACTCGATGACGGCCATGGCGGCGTTGTCACCGTGACGGAAGCCCGCCTTCATGATGCGCAGATAGCCGCCATTGCGGTTGGCGTAGCGCGGCGCGATGGTGTCGAACAGACGCTTGACGACGCCTTCATTGCCGATCTGGGCAATGACCTGGCGGCGGGCATGCAGGTCGCCGCGCTTGCCGAGCGTCACCAGCTTCTCGACGATCGGACGCAGGTCCTTCGCCTTCGGCAAGGTCGTGACGATCTGCTCGTGCTCGAGCAGCGACACGGCGAGGTTGGCGAACATCGACTTGCGATGGCTAATGCTTCGGGCGAAGCGACGGCCTTTGAAACCGTGGCGCATGGCTCTTTTCCTTCTTCAGTTGTTCAAGAGGCCGCGGCCTCTGATGGTTTTCCGCATGACCGTCGGATCGAGCGGCCCACGCCGCCCATCCTTGGAATTCATGCTCAATATTGGTCTTCGTAACGCTTAGCGAGATCTTCGATGTTTTCCGGCGGCCAGTCCGGCACTTCCATGCCGAGGTGCAGGCCCATCGCCGCCAGGACTTCCTTGATCTCGTTCAGCGACTTGCGGCCGAAGTTCGGGGTGCGCAGCATCTCGGCTTCGGTCTTCTGGATCAGGTCGCCGATATAGACGATGTTGTCGTTCTTCAGGCAGTTGGCCGAACGCACCGAAAGCTCGAGTTCGTCGACCTTCTTGAGCAGCGCCGGGTTGAAGGCGAGCTCGGTGACGGCCTCGGCGGCGACTTCCTTCTGCGGCTCGTCGAAGTTGACGAACAGGCCGAGCTGGTCCTGCAGGATGCGGGCGGCGAAAGCCACCGCGTCCTCGCCGGTGATCGAACCGTCGGTGTCGATCGTCATGGTCAGCTTGTCATAGTCGAGAACCTGGCCCTCGCGGGTGTTCTCGACCTTGTAGGAGACCTTCTTGACCGGCGAATAAAGGCTGTCGACCGGGATCAAGCCGATCGGCGCGTCTTCGGCGCGGTTGCGGTCGGCCGGCACGTAACCCTTGCCGGTGTCGACGGTGAATTCCATGCGGATTTCAGCGCCTTCGTCCAGCGTGCAGATGACGTGGTCGGGGTTGAGGATCTCGACGTCGCCAACCGTCTGGATGTCGCCGGCAAGAACAGCACCCGGTCCCTGCTTGCGAACGACCATGCGCTTGGGACCATCGCCTTCCATGCGGATGGCGATTTCCTTGATATTCAAGACGATGTCGGTCACGTCCTCGCGCACGCCGGCGATGGACGAGAATTCATGCAGAACGCCGTCGATCTGCACGGCGGTAACAGCCGCACCGCGCAGCGAAGACAGAAGCACGCGGCGCAGCGCGTTGCCCAGCGTCAGGCCAAAGCCACGCTCGAGAGGCTCGGCGACCAGCGTGGTCAGCGTCTTCTTCTTCGACGAGAACTCGATCTTGTTCGGCTTGATCAGTTCCTGCCAATTTTTCTGGATCATGATGCTTTCCTTCCGTTGACCCGCCACCATCCAATCGTGGCGGGCGACCTGGAATGCCGCGGAGGAGCGCCCAAGGGCGCTCGCGCGGCGTTCGGTAAATGCTTAGACGCGACGCTTCTTGCGCGGGCGGCAGCCATTGTGCGGGATCGGCGTCACATCACGGATCGAGGTGATGGTGAAGCCGGCCGCCTGCAGGGCGCGCAATGCCGATTCACGACCGGAGCCGGGTCCGCAGACCTCGACTTCGAGCATGCGCATGCCGTGTTCCTGGGCCTTCTTGGCAACATCCTCGGCAGCCATCTGGGCAGCGAACGGGGTCGACTTGCGCGAACCCTTGAAGCCCTGGGCACCGGCCGACGACCAGGCAATCGAATTGCCCTGCGCGTCGGTGATGGTGATCATCGTGTTGTTGAAGGTCGAATTGACGTGGGCAACGCCCGACGAGATGTTCTTGCGTTCGCGACGGCGAACACGAGCGGCTTCCTTGGCCATGATAGTCCTTTCAGTTGATCTCTACACCGCCGTAATGCCAGCGGCTCCACCTTCGTAAGGGAGTAGGGGAATAGGGCAGTAAGGGAGTAGGGAAAAGTGCGACCCGACTGGCGGGCATTCCCTACTGCCTTACTCCCCTACTCCCTTATTCCCCTAAAAAATTACTTCTTCTTGCCGGCGATCGACTTGGCCGGGCCCTTGCGGGTGCGCGCATTGGTATGCGTGCGCTGGCCGCGGACCGGCAGCGAGCGGCGGTGACGCAGGCCGCGGTAGCAGCCGAGGTCCATGAGCCGCTTAATGTTCATCGAGACTTCGCGGCGCAGGTCGCCTTCAACCTGGTAATCGCGGTCGATGGTTTCGCGGATCTGCAGCACTTCCGCGTCGGTCAGCTGGTTGACGCGGCGCTCGGCCGGGATGCCGACCTTGTCGACGATCTCCTGGGCGAACCGCTTGCCAATGCCGTGAATGTACTGAAGCGCAATGACAACGCGCTTGTTGGTCGGAATGTTGACGCCGGCTATACGAGCCATGTTCTTCCCTTCTCCATGTGGGCCGGCCAATCCTCAAAAACGAGGCGGGCACGGCGCTGTCTTAAGTTGCCCCGCGTCCGGTGGAGGCCGGCCCATGCGGGAGTTTCCAGTTCAATGCGGCTGCCTTGCCCTTGCGGACAAGCAAAGCTCATGCCTGATAGGAAGACGGGCCGCCATACCGCAGCGAACCGCCTCCGTCAAGTGCAATCGTTAATTTCCCCGCACTGCGTCCTTGAGCACCGCTTCGATCTGTTCCGTCACGGCGTCGATATCGGCCATGCCGTCGACACTGCGGAGCTTGCCCTTGGCATAGTAGTAGCCAATCAGCGGCGACGTCTTCTTGTAGTATTCCCTCAGGCGCTCTTCGAACACGGTCGGGTTGTCGTCCTTGCGAACGGGAAGGCCGGCGGCCTGCGCCTCGTCGGCGCGCTTGACGATCCGGCCAACCAGGGCCTTGTCGTCGACCACGAGCTCAATGACGGCGTTGAGGGCCTGGGAGCGATCCAACAGCATCTGCTCGACCGCATCCGCCTGCACCAGGGTCCGCGGATAGCCGTCGAGGATGAACCCCTTGGCGCAGTCGGGCTGATCGATACGCTCGGCGACGATCGCGTTGACGATCGCATCGGACACCAGTTCACCGGCATCCATCACCGCCTTGGCGCGCTTGCCGACTTCGGTGCCTGCCTGGACGGCAGCACGCAGCATATCGCCCGTCGAGAGCTGGGGTATGCCGTGTTTTTCTACCAGTCTTTGTGCTTGCGTCCCCTTGCCCGCTCCTGGCGGCCCAAGCAATATCAACCTCATCTGGCTTTCTTCCCCCCGCGCAGCTTCGACTTCTTGATCAGGCCTTCATACTGGTG
This sequence comes from Mesorhizobium sp. M7A.F.Ca.MR.148.00.0.0, assembly GCF_003997735.1. Taxonomy (NCBI): domain Bacteria; kingdom Pseudomonadati; phylum Pseudomonadota; class Alphaproteobacteria; order Hyphomicrobiales; family Phyllobacteriaceae; genus Mesorhizobium; species Mesorhizobium sp. M7A.F.Ca.MR.148.00.0.0. The sequence goes on from NZ_RZTB01000025.1 coordinate 51,465, forward strand.
CGCGATCAGGTGGCCCTGAATCTGCGCAACCGTATCGAGCGTGACACTGACCACGATCAGAAGCGATGTGCCACCAAGGTAGAATGGTACGCCAGTCGCCGAGATCAGGAACTCCGGCAACAGGCACACCAGCACCAGATAGATGGCGCCGACGACGGTGATGCGGGTGAGAACGTAATCGATGTAATCGGCGGTGCGCTCGCCCGGACGATAGCCCGGGATGAAGCCCGAATGCTTCTTGAGCTGGTCGGCGGTGTCCTTCGGGTTGAAGACAATCGCAGTGTAGAAGAAGGCGAAGAACGCGATCATCGCCGCATAGAATGCCATGTAAAGCGGCTGGCCATGGCCGAGCGCGGCCAGGATGGTGCTGGCCCAGGCCGGCATGTTGGCCGTCTGCGAGAAGCCCGCGACGGTGGCCGGCAGCAACAGCAGCGACGACGCGAAGATCGGCGGAATGACACCCGACGTGTTGAGCTTCAGCGGCAGATGCGAGGTATCGCCCTGGAACATGCGGTTGCCGACCTGGCGCTTCGGGTACTGGATCAGCAAGCGGCGCTGGGCGCGCTCGAAGAACACGATGAGCGCGATGACGACGACGGCCAGCACGATGATCGCCAGGATCAGGCCGGTCGACAGCGCGCCGGTGCGACCAAGCTCCAGCGTGCCGGAGATGGCGTGCGGCAGGCCGGCGACGATGCCGGAGAAGATGATCAGCGAAATGCCGTTGCCGATGCCGCGCGCGGTAATCTGCTCGCCCAGCCACATCAGGAACATGGTGCCGCCGACCAGCGTGACGACGGTCGAGATGCGGAAGAACATGCCGGGATCGCTGACGATGCCGTTGCCGCCTTCCAGACCGACAGAAATGCCATAGGCCTGAACCAGCGCAAGCAGCACCGTGCCGTAGCGCGTGTATTGGTTGATGACCTTGCGGCCCTGTTCGCCTTCCTTCTTCAGCGCTTCCAGCGACGGGATGACCGAAGTCATCAGCTGCATGATGATGGAGGCGGAGATGTAAGGCATGATGCCGAGCGCAAAGATCGCCATGCGCTGCACGGCGCCGCCGGCGAACATGTTGAACATGCCAAGCACGCCCTTGCTCTGCGAAGAGAAGGCCTGGGCGAAGGCGTCGGGATTGATGCCGGGAAGCGGGATGTAGGTGCCGAGGCGATAGACGAGCAGCGCGCCGATCGTGAACCAGATTCGTTTCTTCAGGTCCTCCGCCTTGGCGAAGGCCGAGAAATTCAGATTCGAAGCTAATTGTTCAGCAGCCGAAGCCATGCCTGATTCTCCGCTTGGTAACGCTTGATGGCCCTGAGGTCAGGCGGCGCGTTTCACCGAAGCTCACGAGATAAGCTCCGGGCTCTAAACATGCAAGCGGCCGCGTTGACGCGGCCGCCTCGTCGAGCAGATCAAAGCGCAATCGTGAGCAAAAACGGATCCCACTCTTGCCGATCGCGCTTCAAATTGCCGTTACTCGGCAGCTGCCTTTTCCTGCGGCAGCTTGACCGAACCGCCGGCCTTTTCGATCTTTTCGATCGCGGCCTTGGAGGCGCCGGCGACGTCAAAGGCGAGCTTCGCCTTGATCTCGCCGTCCGAGAGGATGCGCACGCCGTCCTTGACGCGGCGGATGACGCCGGCGGCAACCAGCGATTCAGCCGTCACGGTCGCCTTGGCGTCGAGCTTCTTGGCGTCGATGGCCACCTGGATGCGGGCCAGCGACACAACGGTGAAGCTCTTGGCGAAGATGTTGTTGAAGCCACGCTTCGGCAGGCGCCGGTAGAGCGGCATCTGGCCGCCCTCGAAGCCGTTGATGGCGACGCCGGAGCGCGCCTTCTGGCCCTTGACGCCACGACCGCCGGTCTTGCCGGAGCCGGAGCCGATACCACGGCCGAGACGCTTCTTGGAGTGCGTCGCGCCGTCCTTGTCACGCAGATCGTTGAGTTTCATCTGAGTTCTCCTGCGCTCTGGCTCAGCCCTCGTCCACGACGCGGACGAGATGCTGGACGGCAGCGATCATGCCGCGCACGGAGGGCGTATCTTCCAGCGTGCGCTGCTTGTGCATCTTGTTGAGGCCGAGGCCGACCAGCGTCGCGCGCTGTTCCTTCGGACGGCGGATCGGCGAACCGATCTGCTCAACGGTGATGGTCTTGGTTGCTTTCTTGGCCATGGTCAAAATCCCTGGTCAGATCGACTATTCTTCAGCCGCAACGGCGGTGCCGCGGCGGGCCTGAAGGGTCGAATACTTGATGCCGCGAGCAGCAGCCACATCCTTGGGATGCATCTGGCTCTTCAGCGCGTCGAAGGTGGCGCGAACCATGTTGTAGGGGTTCGACGAACCCATCGACTTGGCGACCACGTCATGCATGCCGAGCGTCTCGAAGACAGCGCGCATCGGGCCACCGGCGATGATGCCGGTACCTTGCTTGGCGGCGCGCAGCAGCACGCGTCCAGCACCCCAGCGTCCTTCGACGTCGTGATGCAGCGTACGGCCCGAGCGCAGCGGCACGAAGATCATGTCGCGCTTGGCCGATTCAGTTGCCTTGCGGATGGCTTCCGGCACTTCGCGCGCCTTGCCGTGACCAAAGCCGACGCGGCCCTTCTGGTCGCCGACGACGACGAGTGCTGCAAAACCGAAGCGACGGCCGCCCTTGACGACCTTGGCGACGCGGTTGATGTGGACGAGCTTGTCCACCATGCCGTCATCGCGTTCTTCACGATCGCGGCCGCGGCCGCCATCCCTACGTTCCTGTGCCATATCCTGTTCCTTGTTTTTTTCCGGAAGCACGGTTGCTGATAAGATCCGGTGCCTCGCCCCGAATAAATCGGGAAACGGTCACCGGGGGCGAAATCAATTCCTTCGCATAATCCCTATCCGAAAAGTCTGCAACTTTTCGGGACTATGCTTAGAAGCTCAAGCCGCCTTCGCGGGCAGCCTCGGCGAGCGCCTTGACGCGGCCGTGATAGATGTAGGCACCGCGGTCGAAAACGACTTCCTTGACGCCGGCCTTGGTGGCGCGCTCGGCGATCAACTTGCCGATCGCGGCGGCGGCGGCGGTGTCGGCGCCGGTCTTGAGCGAACCCTTGAGGTCCTTCTCGAGCGTCGAAGCGGCAGCGATGGTGTGGCCCTTGGCGTCGTCGATGACCTGCACGTAGATGTTCTTCGACGTGCGGTGGACCGACAGACGCGGACGCTCGCCGGCGACCTTCTTGATCTGACGACGGACGCGCTGCGCGCGGCGCTGCGTGGATTCCTTGGTACCCATGATGGTCTTCCTTGCCTTCAAAAAACGGGGGCCGCCATATGCGGTAGGCGAAAGCGCCTCCCGCGACCGCTCCCCGCGGCGTTACACTTCTTGGCTTGGCCTCAACTTCTCGAGGCCAGGCCCGCTACTTCTTCTTGCCTTCCTTGCGGACGATCTTCTCGCCGGCATAGCGGACGCCCTTGCCCTTGTAGGGCTCGGGACCGCGATACTCGCGGATCTCGGCCGCAACCTGGCCGACTTGCTGCTTGTCGATGCCGGCCACGGTGATTTCGGTCGGCTTCGGCACGGTGATGGTGATGCCGGCCGGCGTCTCATAGACGACGTCATGGCTGAAGCCAAGCGCCAGCTGCAGGTTCTTGCCCTGAAGTGCCGCGCGATAGCCGACGCCGGTGATCTCGAGCTTCTTCTCGAAACCGTCCTTGACGCCCTGCAGGATGTTGACGATCTGCGTGCGCGACATGCCCCACTTGGAGCGGGCGGTCTTGGTCTGGTCGCGCGGCTGGACAGCGATCTCGCTGCCTTCCATCTTGACCAGCACTTCGTCGTTCACCACGAACTTCAGCTCACCCTTGGGGCCCTTCGCCGTCACGGTCTGGCCGTTGACGGTCGCGGTCACGCCCTGCGGCAGCGAAACGGGTTTCTTTCCAATACGAGACATTTTGTTGTCCTCGTCACTTCTCTTGTTTCAGGTCTCTGTCTTCGGGAACGATCCGAAGACCGGATTCCACTTTGCGGTCAACTGCCAGATCAGAAGATCTGGCAGAGGATCTCACCGCCGACGTTCTGTTCACGTGCTTCATGGTCGGCCATCACGCCCTTCGGTGTCGAAAGGATGGCGATGCCGAGGCCGTTGGCGACCTGCGGAATCGACTTGGCCGAAACATAGACGCGGCGGCCTGGCTTCGAAACGCGGGCGATTTCGCGCACGACCGGCGCGCCGTCGAAATACTTCAGCTCGATCTCGATTTCGGACTTGCCGTTGTCGAAGTCGGTCTGGCTGTAATCGCGGATATAGCCTTCAGCCTTCAGCACGTCGAGGACGCGGGTGCGCAGACGCGAAGCCGGCGTCGAAACGCTCGACTTCTTGCGGCCGTACGCGTTGCGGATGCGGGTCAGCATATCGCCGAGAGGATCGCTCAATGACATGTTATGTCCTCCTTACCAGCTCGACTTGACCAGGCCCGGGATCTGGCCGTTATTGCCGAGATCACGAAGCGCGATGCGCGATACTTTGAGCTTGCGATAGTAGGCGCGCGGACGGCCGGTGACTTCGCAGCGGTTGCGGATGCGGATCTTGGCCGAGTTGCGCGGCATGGCGGCAAGCTTGAGCTGAGCGCGGAAACGCTCTTCCATCGGCTTGGACTGATCCATGATGATCGCCTTCAGGGCAGCGCGCTTGGGACCGTACTGGTCGGCAAGCTTGCGGCGCCTGTTGTTCTTCTCGACTGAGCTGGTCTTTGCCATTTCAGATTTTTCCTTTTCTCGCTGCCGTTACTGGCGGAAGGGGAAGTTGAAAGCCTTGAGCAATGCCCTGGCTTCGTCATCCGTCTTCGCAGTCGTGCAAACGATGACGTCCATGCCCCAGATCTGATCAACCTTGTCGTAGTTGATCTCCGGGAACACGATGTGTTCCTTGATGCCCATGGCGTAGTTGCCACGGCCATCGAAGCTCTTCGGATTGAGCCCGCGGAAGTCGCGGACGCGTGGCAGTGCGATGTTCACGAGACGGTCGAGGAACTCGTACATACGTTCCTTGCGCAGCGTGACCTTAGCGCCGATCGGCATCTTCTCGCGGACCTTGAAGCCGGCGATCGAGTTGCGGGCGCGGGTGACGACGGCCTTCTGGCCGGCGATCATCGCCAGGTCTTCGGCCGCGATCGAAGGCTTCTTCGAATCGGCGGTCGCTTCGCCAACGCCCATGTTCAGCACGATCTTGTCGATGCGCGGAACCTGCATCTCGTTGTCGTAGCCGAACTGTTCCTGCAACGCCTTGCGGATGGTCTCGTTGTAGACCTGCTTGAGGCGCGGCGTGTTGTTCGCGGTCGCCTGCTTGGATTGAGCCTTAGCCATTGATGACTTCTCCCGAGCGCTTGGCGACGCGCACCTTCTTGCCGTCCTTCTGGAAGATGAAACCGACACGGGTCGGCTTGCCATCCTTGGGGTCGGCCAGCGCGATGTTCGACAGCTGGATCGGCGCTTCCTTGGTAATGATCCCGCCCTCTTGGGACTGGGACTGCTTCTGGTGACGACGGATCATGTTGACGCCGCGCACCAGCGCGGTGTCTTCCTTCGGCTGCACCGAGAGGACTTCGCCCGAACGGCCCTTGTCCTTGCCGGCCAGCACGACGACCTTGTCGCCTTTTCTAATCTTTTGCATTGGTCCGGCTCCTTACAGCACTTCAGGCGCGAGCGAGATGATCTTCATGTGGTTCTTGGCGCGGAGTTCGCGCGGAACCGGTCCGAAGATACGCGTGCCGATCGGCTCTTTCTTGTTGTCGACGAGAACGGCCGCGTTCTTGTCGAAACGGATCACGCTGCCGTCCGGGCGGCGGATGTCCTTGGCCGTGCGAACCACGACCGCCTTCATCACATCGCCCTTCTTTACGCGGCCGCGCGGAATGGCTTCCTTGATCGACACCACGATGATGTCGCCCACGGAAGCGTATTTCCGCTTCGAGCCGCCCAGCACCTTGATGCACATGACACGACGGGCGCCTGAATTATCCGCGACGTCGAGGTTTGTTTGCATCTGAATCATGACTGGCCGCCTTCTTCTCTTCTAACGGGATGGGCTCAAAGCCCCTCCCCGGTCTGTCCAAAATTCGTTGTTTACGCCCGAGGTCAGGCTTGGTCCGAAGACACGACGATCCAGCGCTTGTCCTTGGAAATCGGCTTCGATTCCTGGATGAACACCTGATCGCCAACCTTGTGGGCGTTGTTCTCGTCGTGCGCCTTGTACTTCTTGGTCATGCGCACGGTCTTCTTCATCACGGGATGCGTGAAGCGCCGTTCGACCTTGACGACAACCGTCTTCTCGTTCTTGTCGCTGACGACGGTGCCCTGCAGAATGCGCTTTGGCATGGTTTTCGTCCTTAAGCCTTCTTAGCCGCGGACTTTTCCGCAGCGATGGTCTTGATACGCGCAATATCCTTACGGACCTGTCTCACGCGCGCGGTCTTCTCGAGCTGGCCGGTGGCCTTCTGGAAGCGCAGGTTGAACTGCTCCTTCTTCAGGCTGGCCAGGTCGTCGGTCAGCTGGTCCTGGGTCTTGGTCCGGATGTCTTCGGCTTTCATGATCAGCCCGTCCTTATTCTGCGATGCGCTGCACGAAGCGCGTCTTGACCGAGAGCTTGGCCGCGCCGAGACGCAGTGCCTCACGGGCGGTTTCTTCATTGACGCCGTCGATCTCGAACATGATACGGCCCGGCTTGACGCGCGCCGCCCAGTAGTCGACCGCACCCTTGCCCTTACCCATGCGGACTTCGGTCGGCTTCGAAGTGACCGGCACGTCCGGGAAAATACGGATCCAGACGCGACCAGCGCGCTTCATTTCACGCGTGATCGCGCGGCGGGCCGCCTCGATCTCACGTGCGGTGACGCGGTTCGGCTCAAGCGCCTTCAGCCCGAAACCACCGAAATCCAGGTTGGTGCCGCCCTTTGCGGTACCATGGATACGGCCCTTGAACTGCTTGCGGAACTTTGTGCGCTTTGGCTGCAGCATCGTTCTAACTCCAAATTCCTAAATGTCTCAGGCGTTTTCGCGACGACGACCGCGTTCGCGATCACCACCACCGCCATGCGCTGCATCGCTTTCGCTGGCCCGACGCTCCGAAGCCATCGGGTCATGCTCAAGGATTTCGCCCTTGAACACCCAGACCTTGACGCCGCAGATGCCATAAGCCGTGTGCGCTTCGGCCGTACCGTAGTCGACGTCCGCACGCAGCGTATGCAGCGGCACGCGGCCTTCGCGATACCATTCCATGCGCGCGATCTCGGCGCCGCCGAGGCGGCCGGCGCAGTTGATGCGGATGCCTTCGGCCCCGAGGCGCATCGCCGACTGAACGGCACGCTTCATGGCGCGGCGGAACGCGATACGACGCTCGAGCTGCTGGGCGATCGACTGGGCGACCAGGGTCGCGTCGATTTCCGGCTTGCGCACTTCAACGATGTTGAGGTGCGTCTCGGACTTCGTCATCTCCATCAGCTTCTTGCGAAGCTTCTCGATGTCGGCGCCCTTCTTGCCGATGATCAGACCCGGGCGCGCGGCGTGGATGGTGACGCGGCACTTCTTGTGCGGACGCTCGATCACGACCTTCGAGATGGCAGCCTGCTTGAGCTCCTTCTCGAGATACTTGCGGATCTTGATGTCCTCATGCAGCAGCTTGCCGTACTCGCCGGTGTTCGCGAACCAGCGCGAATCCCAGGTGCGGTTGATGCCGAGGCGAAGGCCGATCGGATTGACTTTCTGGCCCATTATGCGGCCTCCCCTTTTTCTTCGACTTCACGAACGACGATCGTGAGGTGCGAGAACGGCTTCTCGATACGGCTGGCGCGACCGCGGCCACGGGCATGGAACCGCTTCATGACGATCGACTTGCCGACATAGGCTTCCGCCACGATCAGTGCATCGACATCCAGGTCGTGGTTGTTTTCCGCGTTGGCGATTGCCGATTCCAGCGTCTTCTTGACCGTGCCGGAAATCCGCTTGGCCGAGAATTCGAGATCGGAAAGCGCTGTCGCGACCTTCTTGCCGCGGATCAGCGCGGCAACGAGGTTCAGCTTCTGCGGGCTGATACGGATCGTGCGCAATACGGCGCGCGCTTCGTTATCAGCAAGCCTGCGCGGAGCTTTGGCCTTGCCCATGATTATTTCCTCTTCGCCTTCTTATCCGCGCCGTGACCGTAATAGGTCCGGGTCGGAGCGAATTCACCGAACTTGTGACCGACCATGTCCTCGTTCACCGAGACGGGAACATGCTTCTGGCCGTTGTAGACACCGAAGGTGAAGCCGACGAACTGCGGCAGGATGGTGGAGCGACGGCTCCACATCTTGATCACCTCATTGCGACCACCTTCACGAACCTTGTCCACCTTCTTGAGAAGGTAGCCGTCAATGAAGGGGCCTTTCCAAATCGAACGAGTCACTTGGCGTTACCTCTTCTTAGCTCTTGCGCTGATGGCGCGAGCGCAGGATGAACTTGTCGGTCGCCTTGTTGGACCGCGTCTTCTTGCCCTTGGTCGGCTTGCCCCAGGGCGAAACCGGATGGCGGCCACCCGATGTGCGGCCTTCGCCGCCGCCGTGCGGATGGTCGACCGGGTTCATGGTCACGCCGCGATTGTGCGGGCGCTTGCCACGCCAGACCGTGCGACCGGCCTTGCCGTCATTGATGTTGCCGTGGTCCGGATTGGACACGGCGCCGACAGTGGCCATGCAGGAGCCGTGAACGACACGCTGCTCGCCCGAATTGAGGCGCAGGATCGCCATGCCCTGGTCACGACCGACCAGCTGACCGTAACCACCTGCCGAACGGGCGACCTGAGCGCCCTTGCCCGGCTTCAGCTCGATGTTGTGGACGATGGTGCCGACCGGCATCGAAGCCAGCGGCATCGCATTGCCCGGCTTCACATCGACCGATTCACCGGAGACGATCTTGTCGCCGGGAGCCAGACGCTGCGGAGCGATGATGTAGGACAGCTCGCCATCGTCATACTTGATCAGCGCGATGAAGGCGGTGCGGTTCGGATCGTATTCAATGCGCTCGACCGTGCCGACGACGTCGAACTTGCGGCGCTTGAAGTCGATGATGCGGTACGAACGCTTGTGACCACCGCCGATGAAGCGGGCGGTGATGCGACCGTGATTGTTGCGGCCGCCCGACTTGGTCAGGCCTTCGGTCAGACCCTTGACGGGCTTGCCCTTGTAAAGACCCGAGCGGTCGACGATGACCAGCTGACGGGTGCTGGGCGTTACCGGGTTGAATTTTTTCAGTGCCATTGTTCTGTCCTCGCGGCCTTGCTCAGAGACCCGTCGCGACGTCGATCGACTGACCATCGGCCAGCGTCACAACCGCCTTCTTGACGTCGCTCTGGCGGCCAACCGTGCCACGGAAGCGCTTGATCTTGCCCTTGCGGACAAGCGTGTTCACGGCCATCACCTTGACGCCGAACAGCGCTTCGACGGCGGCCTTGATTTCCGGCTTCGACGCCTTCTTGGCGACGTTGAAGACGACCTTGTTCTGCTCGGAGGCCATGGTCGACTTTTCGGTGATCGCCGGCGAGACGATCACGTCGTAATGACGAAGGTCGGTCATTTAAAACGCTCCTCGAGAGCCTCGACGGCGGCCTTCGAAAGGACCAGCGTGCCGCGGCGCAGAATGTCGTAGACGTTGATGCCCTGGATGGGCAGCACGTCGATGTTGGGGATGTTCGTCGCCGCCAGCTTGAAGTTCTTGTCAAGCTCGGCGCCGCCGATCAGCAAAGCGTTGGTCAGGCCCAGCGTCGCGAAATTCGCGATCAGCGCCTTCGTCTTGGCCTCGGTCAGCTTCAGCTCGTCGATGATGATGATCGACGCGCTCTTGGCCTTGGCCGAGAGAGCATGCTTGAGGCCGAGAGCACGAACCTTCTTCGGCAGTTCGTGCTCGTGGCTGCGAACGACCGGGCCGTGGGCCTTGCCGCCGCCGCGGAACTGCGGAGCGCGTGCCGAATGGTGACGGGCGCGGCCCGTACCCTTCTGCTTGTACATCTTGGCGCCGGTGCGCGCGATCTCGGCGCGACCCTTGGTCTTGTGCGTGCCCTGCTGCTTCTTGGCAAGCTGCCAGCGCACGACGCGCTGCAGGATGTCTTCGCGCGGATCAAGGCCGAAAATCTCGTCGGAGAGTTCCACCTTGCCGGCGTCCTTGCCGCCCAGCGTTGTGATCTTGAGATCCATTATTCCGCTCCCTCTGTGGCCGGAGCCTCGTTCTTGGCGCCACTTTCGGCAGCAACGGCGCGGATCGCGGCAGGCTTCGGCGCATTGGCCGGCAGTGCCACCTTGGCCGCATCGCGGACCAGGATCCAGGCGCCCTTCGATCCGGGAACCGCACCGCGGATCAGGATCAGGCCGCGGTCGGCGTCGGTCGATACGATCTCGACATTCTGCGTGGTGACGCGGGTGTCGCCCATGTGGCCAGCCATATGCTTGCCCTTGAACACCTTGCCCGGGTCCTGACGCTGGCCGGTCGAACCGTGCGTACGGTGCGAAACCGAGTTACCGTGCGTTGCACGGCCACCGCCCATGTGGTGGCGCTTGATGACGCCCTGAAAGCCCTTGCCGATCGTCGTGCCCGTCACATCGACCTTCTGGCCGGCGACGAAGTGCTCGACAGTGATCTCGGCGCCGACATCGATCATGTTGTCGGCGGAGACGCGGAACTCGGCGACCTTCGCCTTCGGCTCGACGGAAGCGGTCGCGAAATGGCCGCGCATCGCCTTCGACGTGTTCTTCACCTTGGCAAGGCCAACGCCGAGCTGAACGGCGGTGTAGCCATTCTTCTCTTGCGTGCGCTGGGCCACGACCTGGCAGTTCTCCATCAGGAGAACGGTGACGGGAACATGTTCCCCGGCATCGTTGTAGATGCGGGTCATTCCCACCTTCTTTGCAATCACACCTGAACGCATCGGTTCAATTCCTTTAGAGTTCCGGGCCAGGGGCACCGCCCCTTACCGCGCTCTCATTCCCTTAGAGCTTGATCTCGACGTCGACGCCGGCGGCCAGATCGAGCTTCATCAAAGCATCGACCGTCTGCGGGGTCGGATCGACGATGTCGAGCAGACGCTTGTGCGTGCGCATCTCGAACTGCTCGCGGCTCTTCTTGTCGACGTGAGGCGACCGGTTGACCGTGAACTTTTCGATCCGCGTCGGCAGCGGAATGGGGCCGCGGACGTTTGCGCCGGTACGCTTGGCCGTCGACACGATTTCCTTCGTCGAGGCGTCGAGCACGCGGTGGTCAAACGCCTTAAGGCGGATGCGGATATTCTGTCCGTTCATGCGTCACTTCCTTGTTCTGGCGCGGCGCGGGCAACTCCCGCGCCCGCGACAGATCGGTTTAAGTCCAAATTACTCTTTGATGGTGACGACGATGCCGGCACCGACGGTGCGGCCGCCTTCACGGATGGCGAAGCGCAGCTTCTCTTCCATGGCGATCGGCACGATCAGCTCGACATCGACCGTGATGTTGTCGCCCGGCATCACCATTTCGGTGCCTTCCGGCAGCGACACGATGCCGGTCACGTCGGTCGTGCGGAAATAGAACTGCGGACGGTAGTTGGTGAAGAACGGCGTGTGACGGCCACCTTCGTCCTTGGTCAGGATGTAGGCTTCGGCCACGAACTTCTTGTGCGGCTTCACCGTACCGGGCTTGGCCAGAACCTGGCCGCGCTCGACACCTTCACGATCAACGCCGCGCAGCAGCGCGCCGATGTTGTCGCCGGCCTGGCCCTGATCGAGCAGCTTGCGGAACATCTCGACGCCCGTGCAGGTCGTCTTGGTCGTCGGACGGATGCCGATGATCTCCAGCTCCTCGCCGACCTTGACCACGCCGCGCTCGACGCGGCCGGTCACGACCGTGCCGCGGCCCGAGATCGAGAACACGTCTTCGATCGGCATCAGGAACGGCTTGTCGAGCGGACGAACCGGCGTCGGGATGTAGGCATCGACCGCAGCCATCAGCTCGCGGATCGCGTCTTCACCGATCTTCTTGTCCGAATCTTCCAGAGCAGCCAGCGCCGAACCCTTGACGATCGGAATGTCGTCGCCGGGGAACTCGTTCTTGGTCAGAAGCTCGCGAACCTCGAGCTCGACCAGTTCGAGCAACTCGGCGTCGTCGACCTGGTCGACCTTGTTGAGGAACACCACGATCGACGGCACGCCGACCTGACGGGCCAGCAGGATGTGCTCGCGGGTCTGCGGCATCGGGCCGTCGGCAGCCGACACGACCAGGATCGCGCCGTCCATCTGCGCGGCACCGGTGATCATGTTCTTCACATAGTCGGCGTGGCCGGGGCAGTCGACGTGAGCGTAGTGCCGGTTGGCCGTCTCATATTCGACATGCGCCGTCGAGATCGTGATGCCGCGCGCCTTTTCTTCAGGGGCAGCGTCGATCTGGTCGTAGCGCTTGTATTCGCCAAAATACTTGGTGATCGCCGCCGTAAGCGACGTCTTGCCATGGTCGACGTGGCCAATCGTGCCGATGTTCACGTGAGGCTTGTTACGCTCGAATTTACCTTTTGCCATTGTCTCTTTCCTTGGACGGCCCGGATCTTCAGTTCGGTCGAAGACCTTCAGTTCAGTCGAATGCGGGGCGATTAGCGACAAAGGCCAAAAAACACAAGCGTCTTTTGGCCGGGTGCCGTCTCACTCAGTCCGAACCATCGATCCGATTGCGGGATATGACGCTGATATAGGAAGGCTCCGGGCAAAATGAAATGGGCAGCGCGCCGGCCGATCGAGGCCGCGACAGCGCTGACGTGCGTGCCCGGCCCTGTCTGAATCATGGCCAGGCCATGGACCATTGCCGCCACCACCCGCCTCTGATCTTGTGGCCGGATGCATTTCATCCCTGCCTCTATCCGCGGCCCGCTGTTCATGATCGTCTCGACGGGGTCGTATCTCGTCAACGACACGATGATGAAACTCGCGACGGCTGGCCTGCCGTCTTACGAAGTGCTGTTTCTGCGCGGTGCCGCGGCAGCGCTCTGGGGCTTCCCGCTGTTGTTCGCGCTGGGCTACGGCAAGCAGATCCCGCTGATCTTCGACAAGCGCGTCCTGAGCCGGAACATGCTCGAACTGGCGGCGATCCTTTGCTATGTGGTCGCGCTCGCCAACATGCAGATCGCCGATTCCACCGCGCTCGGCCAGATCACGCCGCTCTTGATGTTGGTCGGCTCCTCGATCCTGTTTGGCGAGCGGATCGGCGGCCGGCGCATGGCGCTGATCGGACTCGGCTTCGTCGGCGCGCTGATGGTGGCGCAGCCGACCATGCAAGGCATTTCGGTCTACGCCTTGCTGGCGCTCGGCAATGCCACAT